>CAZDPQ010000243.1:0-2501 GCA_964507305.1 uncultured Oscillospiraceae bacterium | reverse complement strand
CGGCCTGCTGAACGGCCAGACGCGCTGCCTGAAGGCTCAACCCCACCTTTCGCAATGCCGATTGAACGGAGCGCTGTGCCGCCAGGGCGTTCAGGTTATTGGGTTGAGTGTAAAGGGTGATCTCCCGGCTGCCCTCTCGCAGGGAAGCCAGCGTGACCCCCTCTGGAATAAGCAGCCAGAAAGCCACCTTACGCTCTGAAAACCGGCTCTCCGCCTCGGCCCGGCTGGTCTTCTGTGGCCTGACGACGGTGGAGTGCTCCAGTTCGGCCAGAATTTGAGCTGAAAGCTCTGACTGTGCCTCATCTACCACAGGCAGGACGGAACGCACGTCCGAATTTCCCCCGCCTGTTCCGCCCGATAGCAGGAAGGTAAAGAGAAGCGGCAAAATGAGGAAGAAGAGCCACTCTGATGGAGAAGAAAACCTCAGGAGAATATCTTTGCGCATGATGGCCAGAATTTTTCGCATCGCTCATTCTCCCTTATTGAACCAGATTGCGGTTGCGTGCGAACAACCCCACCGAGACCACAAAGAGCACGGCACCCATCCCCAGGAGCGCGGTCAGCACACGGCCAAGGTCAGCCAGTGTACCTCCAAGCGCCAGAATGGTGAAGCCGTCCAGTCCCCAGGCGTTAGGGGTGAGGCGGCTGAGGATTTGAACGAACGGGGGGAGCATTTCAAGGTTGATGAAGCTTCCACCCAGAATGCCGAACGTCAGCATCAGGGCCGAACCGATCGAGGCCACCTGGCTGGGAGTGCGGGCGAAGGCGGTGATCAGCAACCCCCAGCCGGTGGCGGCAAAGGAAGCGCAAAGGATGAGCGCGACAACGCCCCAAAAGTCTCCCCATTTCAGGTTGAAAAGCAAACTGCTCGCGCCGATCAAAATGCCCAGCTGAAGCACCCCGGTGAGGAAAATTCCAAGCATCTTCCCGCCGAAAACCTGCCCCACTGTGGTGGGCGTGGTTAGCAGCCGTTGGAGGGTGTGCTGGCGGCGCTCGGCAAGGAAAGTACGCCCCCCGTAGGTGGCGGTAAACATGAGGAACAAAAGCGCCATTCCCGGTGCCATGAACGCCATGACGTCAAAGCTCTGGGGTTCGGCTGCCCCCGTGCCCTTCACAACAAGGTCGAGAGGGGTTTCTCCGGCTTCTTCCCGGGCGGCGAGCTCCCTGCCCACCGAACGGCCAACCGCTTCAGCCTCGGCTGGTAAAAGCCAGCCGCTTTCCAGCATCGAGAGCGTGGCCGTCATTCCGGTGATTCGTCCTTCTTCCACCCGGGTGAGGAATTCTTCCAGAATGGCCTCCACAATGCCGGCGCTGGTGGGGCGGGATGGACTGGCATACAGCTCAATCTGAAGTACCTGTGCTCCCGGGGTAAACACACTGTGCGAAAAACCCGCTGGTATCAGCACAAGCCCCGCTACCCGGTCTTCGTCCACGGCCTGGCGCGCGGCGGCAACGTCTGTGACCAGGCGGGGTTCGAGCAACCCGGCCAGCGTGTCTGATTGAAACACCTCGACGAGGGCTTGGCCCAGTTCTCCGTCATCCTGGTTGACCAGAAGAACGGGGATGTCGCGTAACCCCGAAGAGGATCCTGATGGGGCGCTCAACCTGCCGGTGATCAGTCCCAACCCCAGGGTGAGCAGAAACGGCGCGGCCAGCATGAGGAGGATGGCCGCCCGGTCGCGGAAGGCCAGCTTCAGATCTTTGATGGCAAGCAGGAGTGTTTTCTTCACGGCCTGACCCCTCAATCGCGCAGGGCGCGGCCCGTGAGGTGCAGAAAGAGCGCTTCCAGGTTCGGCTCCTGGATCTGCACCGTGCGCAGTCTGAGGCCAACCTCACCGCAGAGCTTAATCGCCGGGGGGAGCATTTTCTCAGCCGATTCGCCAAGCAAAGCCAGGCTGTGATCTTCGGCTTTTACCCGCACCACCCCTGGCAGGCGAGCGAATGACTCAGCCAGCGCCCCCACACTCTGGTCTTCTTCGAACTGCAACCTCAGGGTTTGTAGCTCTCCCACCTGCCGAACCAGCTCTGCCTGGGTTCCCAGGGCGATCAACTCGCCATGGTCGATGATCCCCACCCGGTGTGCAAGTTCCTGGGCTTCTTCCATGTAGTGGGTGGTGTAGAGAATGGTCATTCCCTGGCGGTTGAGTTCTTTGACGGTATCCAGAATAGCCCGGCGAGATTGCGGATCGATGCCGACGGTGGGTTCGTCCATAAAAAGCATGCGCGGGCGGTGAAGCAACCCCACCCCGATGTTCAACCGACGCTTCATCCCGCCGGAGAGCGTCCGCACGCGATGATGAGCTTTTTCCTGCAAGCCGGTCTGCGCCAGCACGGCGTTGACCCGCTGGCGCAACTCTTTCCCCGCCAGCCCGTACATTTGCCCCCAGAACACCAGATTTTCACGGGCGCTCAGGTCTTCATAAAGGGCAATTTCCTGCGGGACAATCCCGATGAGCCGCCGCACCTGATCGGCCTGTTTCACCACCGAGAACCCCCCGATG
>CAZDPQ010000242.1:0-2532 GCA_964507305.1 uncultured Oscillospiraceae bacterium | reverse complement strand
AAAGCATTCCGGAAGCTATGGCGATGCAGCGCTATCTGATCAGCCGGGGAATCCCGGATGAATGCATCCTCAGGGAAGATCGGTCCGCTTCAACATCCGAGAACATACACAATGCCGGACGGATGCTGGCCGAACGCTTTCCGGGCGGATTTTCCTGTGTACTGGTTACGAATGACTACCATGTATACCGTGCTGTGAAAATCGCCATCCGGGCAGGAATTCCTGCAGGACACATCGGGGCGGATACGCCGTGGTATGACGTTCCTGCCGAATACCTGCGAGAGATGACGGCGGTCCTGAAAATGTGGGTGTTCCCGTAAAGGCAGGGTGTTTCCGAAAAGACCGGCGGATGGATCACGGATTGATATCGACGTTGATATGCTGCATCTTGAGTGATTTCTGCTTGCGGAATTCGGCTTTCCGGTATTCACGCGGGGTCATGTTGAGAGCCTGCTTGAAGAAGCGTGAAAAATAATTAGCGTTCGCGATGCCGACCTCGTAGGCAATGTCGCTGACCTTCATATTCGTTGATTCAAGGAACGAACAGGCGATTTTCAGGCGGTGGGCGTTCAGATAGGCGATCGGCGTCTCTCCGGTGCTATCCTTGAATACTTTCAGGAGAAAGATCGGAGACACCTTCATGCGTTCCGCCAGGATATTCAGGTCCAGGGGCTGCTGGTAGTGCAGGATGATCTCGCTGATGCACCGCTGCGCGAGATCATATTTTTTCTCATTGGACGATTCTTTCAGCAGGGAGCGGCGGAGCTCCATCATGAAGGTGTAGGAGTATGCGGAACACTGGTAAATGTCCGTCATCCGGTTCGCCAGCGTCTTGGCGTACAGCATTTCCCAGTATTTGATGGCGCTGCAGTCCGGGCTGAGCGTGATGATGTGTCCGAAAATGTTGATGATGTTGTTCCAGTACTGGACGCAGGTAAGCGTCAGGGAGATATATTTGAATTCCCAGAACTCCGCGTTCTCGGAGATGGTGTAGATGTAAGGTCCGGGTTTGGTGAGAATGAAAGCGGTCCCGACCGGCAGGTAATGTTTGATGTTGCCGATCCGGATGACTCCTTCGCCTCCCGTGGTGTATTGGAAAACGCATTTCCGGTCATCTTTCGAGCAGTCTATGATATATTTATAGGAAGCAGAGATCTTCCGGTATTCCCAGCCGATGGAATCGAGCATCATCATGCTGTCGTGGATATGCTTATCGGGAAAATTCAACAGGATGGCTTTTTGCTGTGTCGCTTTTTTCATACCGGCCCCTTGCGCATTCTCCTCTGCCGATCCCATCATATCAGGGCCCGGTGGCAGAATAAAATAGCAAATAATATTTGATTGTGTTTATTATGCAATAATGTGAACTATATTTTCAAGGGGTATTTTCGAAAAAAGTGCCTTTTCCTTGAAAAATGCATGGTTGAAATAGCGGGGCGATTCGTATTGCTGTAAAAACCGTTGTCATAAAGAACAAAAATCATCGTTAATAATAGTGCACTAAGCCTAAAATAGCACTCTATATCGATAAATATGATTCAATTAAGTAAGTATTGTTATAATCAATAAATAGTGTTGAAGGATTTTTTCGATTGTTGTTATAATAACAATAAACGCAGTGTTTTACTGTGGTTAGATGGCAGTTGAACATGAATAAGGAGGAAGTATGAAAAGAAATCGACCATTGTTCACGTGCATGATGCTGGTATTGACGCTTACGTTGCTGACCCTGATCGGTTGTACGGGAAAACCGACATCTCCGGCTTCCCAGGAGTCCAACGCATCCTCGGCGCCTGATTTCACCGAGCCCGCGATGGATCTCGGAGGGAAACAGATCCTCGTTTACACGGGCGGCACCGGACCGGATGAGACAAGCCCGCTGTTCCAAAGCGAAAAGGACACCGAAGCCAAATACAACTGCGACATCGTATGGCAGCAGGTCGATATCGGGACAGCTCATCAGGATATCCTTGCGAGCACTGTTTCCGGAACCTATATCTGCGATGCATTCGAAGTCGAATGGTACAACATTTACCCCAAGTTCTCATCGTCCGGAGCCATCATCAACATGGCCGACTATTATGATTTCGACAAGGACCCTGACTGGAAGGACGACGCCGGAGACACGGGTTCGTGGTTTGAAGGTAAAAAATGGGGGGTCAATTCGCCTTCCCAGGGAACCGGCTATGCGATCTGGTACAACGCGACACTCCTGGACAAGGCCGGAGTTCCGGACCTCTGGGACTATGTGGATGCCGGGACATGGAATTGGGACACCTTCCGCGAAGTGTGCAAGAAGCTCGTCGCGCTCGATGATGTCGAGTATGCCTATATCGACGAGAATCCGTTCGCTACGTTTGTCGTAGCCAACGGCGGAAAATACCTCGATTTCTCCACCACCCCGCCCAAATTCGTCCTCGGCGAGAGAGAAGCGGACATCACGGCTCTTCAGTATGTCTATGACCTTGCCAATGTGGATAAAGTCATGCCTGATATGGACTGGATCACGATCAACGGCGGCTATTTTTCCGT
>CAZDPQ010000241.1:0-2540 GCA_964507305.1 uncultured Oscillospiraceae bacterium | reverse complement strand
CGTCTTGAAAGGTATGGGACCGCATGGATCCAGTCAGCCGCAATACCCCCGTGGACAGAAGGATCATGGCCGGGAGCATGTTCTTTTTCATCATCACCGGCATGGCGCTCCTGATGACCAGCTCGACCCTGATCTACCTGATGCGCGACTACGGACTCAGCTATGAAGAGGGCGGGCTGCTGCTGACTGTTCAGGCGGCCGGAAGCATCATCACCAATTACCTGAGTTCCCATCTCGCGGGACGGTTCGGGATCCGCAGGACCCTGATCCTCACGGCGGCCGGCTTCGTCGTCAGCTTCGGCCTGATCACGCTCACGCCGCCGCTTCCGGTCCTTTACGCGGGGCTTTTCCTGTCCGGTCTTTCCTGGGGATCCAGCAACAACCTGATCAATTACCTGATCGTACGCGAAACAGGCGGGCACAGCGGCAGGATCGCGGCAGTCCACACCAGCTTTTCCATCGGCGCGTTCCTTGCGCCGCTCGCGACGGCGCTGACCGCGCGCATCGGGATCTCGTGGCGCTGGGGCCCCGGAGCGATCGCCGTCCTGTCGGTTGCGCTTGTCGCCGCCGCGGCCGCCATGCCGGTCGAGGAAAGCATCCCGTCTTCCGGCACGAAAGTCCCCCGGCGGAATGATTTCTTTACCGACTGGCGTTTTTACGTATTCATGGCTCTTCTTTTCCTTTATGTAGGGGTCGAGACCGGGACGAGCGGGTGGATCGTGGCTTATCTGTCGGAGTTCCGCGGATTTTCGGCGCCGGCCGCGCAATCGATGCTGTCGGCCCTGTGGATATCCATGATCGCGGGGAGGCTTGCCGTGTCGGTGATTGGCGGCAAAGTGCGGAAAGCGCGTTTTCTGATGCTGGAGGGCTGCGGAGTGGCTGCCGGATCGCTGGCGCTGATCCTTTTCTCCACTCCGGCCCTGCTGGTTGCCGCCGTTCTTTTCCTTGGACTGTCGATGTCGGCCTTCTACGGGATGGTTGTGTCGAACGCGTCTTACCTGATCACGCATTCCAGCCGCGCGAGCGGTCTGATCATGGCTGCCGGCAGCCTCGGGGCTTCCGCCCTCCCGTTTATGGCGGGCGTTTTTGCGGAGAGATCCGGCCTGTCGGCCGGCCTGTGGGTTCTGGCTGCCACTTCGGGCATTCTTGCGATCCTCAGCATCGTCAACGCGCTGGGGCCGGTGTCGGGCGTGCCGGAACCGTCGGCCGCACCGGAACCGTTGGCCGCGCCGGCCGACCCGGACCCCGAAGGTCATTCCTGACGAGGACGCATCTGCCGCGAGAGAGCGGCCAGGCGGTCGCCGGCATAATCGAAAAAGCCCTTATACGCTTCGCAGAACCGGTTCACGGTCCCGTCGGGCCCGCCGTCCAGAGGTTCGCGGTCCCTGCGGCACCCGTTCCTGCAGAGACGGACATGCCGGCAGGCACGACACTGCGCCGGAAGTGCTTCCGACATCGCGACAAAGGCTTCCGCTTTCTCGCCGGAAAGCATTTCGCCGAACGAATGCTCCCGGATATCGCCCAGTTTCCATTCGTCCAGCACATAAAAATCGCACGGATAGACGCTTCCGTCCGCTTCGACGACGCCGTATGCCGTGCATCGCCCACTGAGGCTGCAGGCTTCCGGTGGGTAACCCGCGAGCATCGACACCCAATTGTCAAAGTGACGGATACTGATATAGCCGCCCTCTGCGCAATCGGCGGCCCAGAGGTCGAACCAGGTCTTCAGAAACGAGAGATAACGCTCCGGGGTGAGGGAATGGGGGCTTTTGCCCCCGGCGCCGAAGTCATCGATGCACGGGATGAACTGCAGGTATCGGAAGCCGTTTTCCTTGAAAAAACGGTAGGCATGTTCTGCTCTGCGTGCGAACTGCGACGTCACCACGCACAGGATATTGAATTCGGTCCCGTGCTTTTCCATCCGGTGCGCCGCTTCCATGACCCGCGAAAAAGTTCCTTTCCCCGACGCGTCGACGCGGTTCATGTCGTGGATCCCGCGGCTGCCGTCGAGCGAGAGCCCGACCAGGAAGCGGCCGGCGGTGAGAAAGTCGCACCAGGCGTCATCGATGGCGATGCCGTTGGTCTGGATCGAATTGCGGATCTCGATCCCGCGGGTGTTGTATTTTTGCTCAAGCGCGAGGAGGGTCCGGTAAAAATCCAGCCCGGCAAGAGTGGGTTCGCCGCCTTGAAAGGCAAAAGAGCATGAATGCCGGGCCTCCCCGAGCGCGCGGGCCACGAGGAGCTCGAGTGTGTCGGTGCTCATGATGCCGAAGCCGGCCGCCGTGCGCGACCGGATGACATCCGCGTAAAAGCAGTATCCGCAGCGCAGCTGGCAGTTTCCGGACACGGGCTTGATCAGAAGGCTCAGGTTTTCCACCGTTTTCTCCCGCAGGCCGGCTCTGTCAACAAACAAATTGATTTTCGCGGCCCGATTCTATATACTGTCTACTAAACATATCCGCTGCCGAATATACAATATATCACAATTTCATGGCTTTTTGCACAGCAGAGGTATCAATATGGGGATCGCCGGGTTTCAA
>CAZDPQ010000240.1:0-2621 GCA_964507305.1 uncultured Oscillospiraceae bacterium | reverse complement strand
TGGATTGATCGCGCGCAGAATCGAGCGCCCGGCAGTGGTCTTCCCACAGCCACTTTCTCCCACCAGCCCGAGTGTCTCACCCTCCATAATATAAAAGCTGAGGTTATCTACCGCTTTCACATGCCCCACCACCCGTTTAAAGTAACCACGGCGGATGGGGAAAAACTTCTTCAGGTCGACAACTTCCAGCAAAGGTTCAGCAGTTTGTACCTGATCTGTCATGCTTGTTCCCTCACTCATTTCTGGCCGCCCTGTCTAGTGGGAGGTATAGAGATGGCAGCGCACCATATGCCCGGGCGCGGCTTCAATTTCCGGCACTTCGACTTCATCGCACACCCCGCTGATCATCACGGGGCAACGTGGATGGAAGGGGCATCCCTTCAAGCGCGCATAGGGATCGGGCACCATCCCCTTAATCACGTTCAGGCGGCTTTTCTCCTGCCGGGTAAGTGCATCGCGCAACTGGGGAATAGAAGTCAACAGTGCCTGCGTGTAAGGGTGCAGGGGGTGGAAGAACAACTCCTTCACATCCGTCTTTTCCACAACCCGCCCCAGGTACATCACCGCTACTTCCTGTGCCATTTCGGCAATCACCCCCAGGTTATGGGTGATATACATAATTCCCATTCCAAGCTCTTCTTGCAATTCGCGCATGAGCTTGAGAATCTGAGCTTCCGTGGTCACATCCAGCGCTGTGGTAGGTTCGTCCGCAATCAGCAACTGAGGGCGGCAACTGAGGGCCATGGCAATCACAGCACGCTGGCGCATCCCCCCGCTGAGCTGAAAGGGATATTCATCCACCACACGCTCCGGGTTCGACATGCGCACCCTGGCCAGAATATCAATGGTCATCTCGCGAGCTGTCTTTTTATCCACCTTCTGATGGAGAATAATCGCCTCCATAATCTGCTGGCCCACGGTGCGCACCGGGCTCATGGCCGTCATCGGCTCCTGAAAGACGATGGAGATGTAATTCCCACGAATATTGCGGATCGTCTCCCCGTTCGGGTCTACCTTGGCCAGGTTAATGACTTCTGCCTGTGACGAGCTGCCATCCTTGGGCACTTTATAGAAGAAAATATCTCCTCCGACGATCTTTCCCGGTGGACTCACCAGACGCAGGATGGAATAAGCGGTGATGCTTTTTCCACAACCGCTTTCGCCCACAATTCCCATCGTTACACCACGGTTAACTGTGAGGTTAACCCCGTCCACCGCGCGAACCACCCCTTCCGCCAGGAAAAAGTAAGTGCGCAGGTCTTTGATCTCAACCAGAACGGATGAATTCTGAGGTGTAGTATGTTGCTCTGGCATAAGGCACCTGTTAAGTTACATAGGGATCTGCGGCGTCGCGCAGGCCGTCGCCCAGGAAGTTGAACATGAGTACCGCCGTCACCACAAAAACGGTAGGCCACAGAAGCCACGGTAATTGCGAGACCGTCTGGATGGTCTGAGCATCCTGCAACATCACCCCCCAGCTGATGGTAGGTGCGCGCAATCCAATCCCCAGGAAGCTGAGCGATGTCTCACCCAGGATCATCCCCGGAATGGAAATGGTCAGCGAAACGATGATGTAGCTGGCAAAACCGGGAAGCATGTAGCGCGTGATGATGCTCCATTCACTCTCACCGTCCAGCCTGGCCGCCATGACAAAGTCTTCTTCACGCATACTGAGCATCTTTCCACGCACCGTGCGCGCCAGGCTCGTCCACCCAAAGATGGAGAGAATGATGGTGACGAAGAAGTAGGTGCGCAGTTGAGGCCAGTCTTGCGGAAGTGCCGCTGCCAGCGACATCCACAGGGGAATTTGCGGTAACGAGATCAGGACGTCGATGATGCGCATGATCACCTCATCGACGACCCCGCCGAAGAACCCCGCCACACCGCCGAGCAATAACCCGAAGATAAACGAGAGGGCCACACCGATCAATCCTACCGTGAGCGAGATACGCCCACCGAAGAAGATGCGCGAAAGAAGGTCCCGCCCCAGGCTATCGGTGCCCAGAAGGAAGAAGGGGTAAGGCTTGGTAATATCCGGCTGATCAATTCCAATCAGGTGTCGATCCCAGGAGAACAGCCCCCACAGTTTATAGGGGTCACCTTTGGCAAAAAACTTGACGGGTAAAATGGTGTTAAAGTCGATCTGATACACCGGGCGCAAAGTCACCGGATCGCGTCCGAAGACCATATTGTAAACAAAAGGCCCGCGGAAATTCCCGTTGTAATCAAAAAAGTAAATTTTCATGGGAGGCATTGCCGCATATTCCTTCATGCGATGCAATGGGTCCCATGGTGAAACCACCTCGGCAAAGATGGCAATCAGATAGAAAATAGAGAGCACCACCATTGCCAGTTGAGCCAGTTTATGGCGCCGGAATTTCCACCATACCAGCTGCCACTGGCTGGCACGGTAGAACGCCTCGTCTTTGGTGATGACCGGCGATCCATTGTTCGGTACTTCTACCTTAGGCATGGTCGTCTCGCTCATGACACCTCCAACCCACCAAAGCGAATACGCGGATCAAGAGCCGCCAGCATCAGGTCTGAAATCAGGCTGCCCAGGGCAGTGAGGGTACCAATGATAACGATATACGCCCCGGCAGTATACATATCCTGGTTCA
>CAZDPQ010000239.1:0-2644 GCA_964507305.1 uncultured Oscillospiraceae bacterium | reverse complement strand
GAGCAGGTAGCGGATGCCCATCCTCTTGCAGTAGTCGAGGATCTCGTGCAGGTTGGCCAGGGTGTGGAATGTGTTGAGGTGGATCATGACCTGTTCGGGACGGACGTCAAGGCCCATCTCCTCGATCACCTCATGTCCCTGGAAAGCGAGCAGTCCCATCGCATTGTCCGTGATGCAGGCGCAGTAGCCGCTTTCCATGACCCTTTCGAATTTTTCGGCGAAGAGCGCGAGGTCCGCCTCGAGCTTTTCGGTGTCCTGCTTCGGCGGCAGGATCTCCACGTGATAGATTTTGTTCTCAATATGGTGTCGCATTCAGAACTCCATTTCGATCATTATTTTTTGCTGCAGGTTAAAATCCGCCCCGGCGCATTCCGCGCAGCCGGATAGCTTCTCAGACCTCCAGTTCGCCTTCGCGGAATTTCCCGATGTAATTCATGCAGAAATCGTCATAGCCCAGAAGCGCTTCCGTCGCGTACAGGAATGTCATCAGGCGGCGGTCCAGCGGATCAAGGATCGCGCCGTCCATGCCGGAAGTCATCGCGGCCACAAGGAATGCCTGGTTCATGACCTTGCGCGCCGGGATCCCGAAGGAGATGTTGCTCAGTCCGCAGGCAATGTGGACGTCCGGGTATTCGGACTTGACCGCGCGCATCGTGTCGAGCGCGACATGGCCGTAATGGGATCCGGTCCCGATCGGCCGGATCATGGGGTCGATGAAAATGTCATCAAGCGCGACCCCCTCGCCGGTGAGTGTCCGGATCAGGGTCTCCGCGATCTCGATCCGCTCCGCCGCGGTCTCAGGCATCCCTCGGTCGTCCATGCACAGGGCGATGATCCGGGTGCCGTATTCGGTGATGAGCGGAAGGACCGCTTCGATCCGGGCCTTCTCGCCGGTGATCGAATTGATGATCGGCTTGCCGTTGCGGTTGGCCTTCAGGCCGGCAAGCACGGCCTTGGCGTTGGGCGAATCGATGGCGAACGGGACCTTGACCTCGGCCTGGACCGTCTCGATCAGCCACTGCAGGATCTCGATCTCGTTCTCGTAAAACATGCCCGCATTGACATCGATATAGGACGCGCCCGCCGCGGCCTGGTTTCTGGCCAGTTCGGCGATTGCCGCGCTGTCGCGCGCTTCCATCGCCGGGCGGATCGCCTTGAGGGTGCTGTTGATTTTTTCTCCGATGATGATCATGTCGTTTCCTCCTTCTGACGAAAGACCGTTGTGAAAAGTATATGAGAGAGCTGATTTTCTTTCAAGAAATTCGGGAAAACAGCATAAATATTTGCTAAAAAAATAGAATTAACACAATGAAATGCACTCTGCCGGGCTTGCCCGGAGCCTTCCGGAGCTGCTCATGCCGGTTCGGAAAGCCGGTAGACGGCAAGGATTTCTTGTTTTCCCATGTCGATGATCCCGGGGATGGTCCGCCTGCCGAAGAACGTGCATTTATCCGCCATCTCACCGAACCGGTCGGCGCTGATGCCGAGCTCGCGCAGTGTCACGGGCGCCCCGAGAACCGCGGAAAAATAATCCCGGGCCCTGGCGATCCCCTCGGCTGCAAGGGCTTCGGGATCCTCCGGACGCGCGGCGCATCCCCAGACATTGACCGCGAACCGGGCGAATTTGACGGGATCGAAGGGCATGACAAACCTTTCCCACGCCGGAAAAAGCGCGCTCAGCGCGGCCGCATGCGCGATGTGCGGATAGATGCCGCAGATCTCGTGCCCGAGCTGGTGGAGCTGCAGGCCTTCGCGCTTGCCGGCGCCGGTCAGCCCGTTGTGGGACAGGCTCCCCGCCCACATCAGCGTCGCGCGCGCGTCATAATCCCGCGGGTCCTCCATCGCGGCGGCTCCGGCGGCGATCACGGCGCGCATCAGCGCTTCCGCGATCCCGTGTGTGAGCTCCGCCTCCTTTTCGGGCATGAAATAACGCTCGATCGTATGCATCAGGATATCCACCACCCCGCATGCCGTCTGGTAGGGCGGGACGGAATAGGTAAGCTCCGGATCCATCACGGCGAACCGCGGCCGGTTGAAGTCGCTGGTGTATCCGCGCTTGAGCCCGCCCTCTTCCCGCGTGATGACGCAGGAAGCGCTCATTTCGCTCCCCGACGCGGCGAGAGTCAGGACGACCCCGACCGGAAGGGCCCCCTCCGGAACCTTTTCTTTCGCGGGAAACACCCAGGGATCGCTTTCCGGATGGTGCGCGCCCACGGCAATCAGTTTCGCCGTGTCGATCACGCTCCCGCCGCCGAGCGCCAGCACCATCGGGATCTTTTCCTCCAGGCAGATCCGCACCCCCTCGCGGACCGGACCCATCACGGGGTTCGGAGCCACCCCTCCGAGTTCCGTAAACCCGACGCCCGCGCGCCGCAGCGAATCCGCAACCTTGCCGAAAGCTCCGGACCTTTTGGCCGACTCCGATCCGTACACGAGCAGGACCCTGTCGCAGCCGCATCCCCGGACGATCTCCCCGGTCTCCTGCTCCCTGCCCCTTCCGAAATACACCTTCGTCGGCGTGTAATAAACAAAATCCCTCATGCTCCACCTCCATCGATCAGCCGATCCGATTCCATTCCCATTATAACAGGTCAACTGAAAAGTTTATTTCCCATTTGAAAAGCGAAAGTCATGAAAAAGGGGA
>CAZDPQ010000238.1:0-2648 GCA_964507305.1 uncultured Oscillospiraceae bacterium | reverse complement strand
GGGGTCTACGACCGCTTCCGAAACCGACTGATGATCCCCATCCGCGATGCCAGCGGTAAAATGTGCGGTTTCGGCGCTCGCATCCTCGATCCTCAGGATCAGCCTAAATTCCTCAATACCCCTCAGACCGTTCTTTTTGATAAAGGCCATCTGTTGTATGGGCTTGACCAGGCCCGCAAAGCCATCCGGAACGCCGATCAGGTTGTGATTGTCGAAGGATACCTGGACGTCATCGCACTTCACCAGGCCGGTTTTGCCAACACCGTTTCTCCCATGGGCACGGCGCTCACCGAAGACCAGCTGCGCCTGCTGAAGCGCTTCACCCGCCGCATCGTTCTCGCCCTCGACCCTGATGCCGCCGGACAAAAAGCCACCTTACGCGGCCTGGAAGTTGCCCGTCAGGCCATGGACGTCTCCAGTGAGCTGGTGTTTGATGCTCACGGGCTGATCCGCCAGGAAGGGCGCCTTCAGGCAGACCTGCGCGTGACCACCCTGCCAGAGGGACTCGACCCGGATGAAATTGCCCTGCGCGACCCGCAGGAATGGGCTCACATCGTTGAGACAGCCAAACCCATCGTGCTGCACGTCATGGAAACCCTCGCCTTCGGGCGCGATTTGAACGACCCCAAAGTTAAAAGCGAGATCGCCTCACGGGTATTACCTCTCATTAACGACGTGGCGAGTCCGGTCGAACGGGAAGATTACCGGCAACGCCTGGCGCGTTTGCTCCGCGTGGATGAACGCGCCTTGCAGGCCTCCCCTCCCCCTTCCCAGCGCCGGGTCACCCGCCGCCGCCAGCCTTCACCTTCCCCTGAGCAAACACCTTCTGTTTTATCCGCCCGCTTAATGCCCACCCGGGCGCTCGAAGCTCACGTCCTGCGCCTGCTTCTGCGTTTTCCCGAGTCTCTATACAACCTGGATCGCCTTCTTCAGGAAGCAGGCTTGAACCGCTTCTCGAGTGAGGATTTTGAGGAAGCCGACCATCAAATGTTAGCCCGGCAAGTCCTTTCCTCTCTGGAGCAGGACGCACTCGATGCCAGCCACTATCTGGTCGAATCGATCCCTGAAGAGCTCCGTGAAACCGTGCAGACCTATCTGGAGCCTTTTCCCGGCGGCGAGCCCACTCCCCAGAAAGCCTTCGAAGACCTGGTGCATACCCTGTTACGCCTGCGCGAAACCCGGGTGCGTGCCAGCCTCGACCAGTTGCGCTTCATGCACAGCGATCCGCAAGAACCATCCGATTTTCCCACCCGTCTGAATGAAATGACCCTCCAGTTCACCCAGACTCTGCAGCGAATTCATCGTGCACTCAGGCAACCCATCCTTCCCTGAAAGCCTTCCCGGAATTTTCAGTCTTCCTTGATGCTTAAAAATAGCCCCTTTCCCTTTCTTAAACCAATTTGACAATTGTGGTATATTTATCCCATGGCTCGAAAGAAAATACCCTCTTCTCGCCCACACGCTTCTGTGGAAAAGCCGGATGAGAATCTGCTCCCTTCCAGTGACGCTCCTGCCAGCCGCCTATCTCGCTCCGGCATGGTAAATGATCCAGACCTGCCAGAAGATGCCGAACCAGGGGGCGAGGATGAACTCGAAGAGAAAGAAGAGACCGAAGAACCCATCGCCACTGCCGGGGCTGAGGAATGGAATGACATCAGCCTTGAAGATGTGGTTGAATTGCTTGATTCCTCCGTGGTGGCGATGGAGCTTTCGGAAGACCCCGTCAGGCTCTATCTGAAAGAAATCGGGCAAATCAACCTGCTGGATGCCGACAGCGAATTCAGGCTGGCAGCGCGAATCGAGGCGCAGCGGTTTCTTGAGAATCTGCAAAAGCATCTTCCTCAAGGCAGTGATCGGCCCAACGAAGCGCTCTTTGGCATGGTGGCGCGAGAGATGATCACCTCGTATAACCGGATGATCGAGGATGCCCGCACCCTGCAACAGGGCAATGTGCCAGACCTGGCACTCACCCTGGCTGAAGCCCAGTTACTGCGCCGCCAGTGGCAGGCCGATGAACCCTCTTACCTGCGAACCTATCTGGATAACGGCCTGTGGGGTAAAGATGCTCTGTGGGATGGTTTTGTACGGCACACCTTCACTATGTTTATTGGGATGTACCTCCTGCCTCCGGCTCTGGCGGACTCACTCCTTCACCGTCTGAAAGACACCAACCAGATGCCCGACCTGGACTTCTTCCTCACTCACATGCCCCCGGAAGCGGAACTGGCCAATGAAGTTGAGGGAGTCCGTCGGCGGGCTGAAGAAGCCAATCAGACGCTTATCCGCGCTAACCTGCGCCTGGTAGTGAGCATTGCCAAGCGTTACCTCGGACGAGGGATTTCTTTCCTCGACCTGATTCAGGAAGGCAATCTGGGGTTGTTGCGGGCTGTGACCAAGTTTGATCCTACCCGTGGTTTCAAATTCTCAACCTACGCCACCTGGTGGATTCGTCAATCGATCAGCCGCTACATTGCCGAACAGGCCCGTACGATTCGCATTCCAGTCCATCTCTTTGAGGCCATCACTCGCTTGCTACGGGTTCAGCGCACCATGGTGCAACAACTTGGCCGTGAACCCACTGCCGAAGAACTGGCCCTGGAGGGAGGGTTCCTCTCCGAAGAAGACACTCGCGCCATTAAGCAGGCGCG
>CAZDPQ010000237.1:0-2672 GCA_964507305.1 uncultured Oscillospiraceae bacterium | reverse complement strand
ATCGGCGTCTATCTGGGCCGGCCATTTGAAGGCTGGACGTACGACAAAATTATGGCTGAGCTGGGCGAGGTGTGGTATTACGTCCACGAGAAGCGCGGTGTTCCCCTGGTCGTTACCGATGATGATATCTCCGGCACCTTCACCTTCTTGCGTGCCCTGCCAGACTTTGACCACGACCGAAACATCACCCCGGCGCAAATCGGCCAAACCTGGCTGAACTATCTGATCGAAGGGCGCACCGTGCTCTGGTGGGGTGGGCTGGGTAACTCCACCGAGCATACAGCCTATCTGCGCCTGAAGAAGGGCATTTCAGCCCCGCAAAGCGGGTCGATAGCCTTGAACGGCAAGGTGGTTGCGGAGCAAATCGGCGCACAGATTTTCATCGATGGCTGGGCCATGGTGGCCCCGGGCCAGCCCGACCTGGCCGCCGACCTGGCGCGCCGTGCTGCTTCGGTCAGCCATGATGGCGAAGCCAGTTACGGTGCGCAAGTACTGGCCGCCATGGAATCCCAGGCCTTTGTGGAGCCCCACCTCAACCGCCTGCTGGATGTGGCTACCTCTCTCATCCCCCGCGACTCGCTCATCTACCGCCTGATCGCCGACCTGCGTGACTGGCGTGAAAAAACCCCCGACTGGCGAGAAGCCCGAAAGCTCATTGTGCAACATTACGGTTATGATCGTTATGGTGGAAACTGCCACATGGTGCCCAACCATGCGCTCATCCTTCTGGGACTGCTCTACGGAGAAGATGATTTCCAGAAGACGCTCATGATCACCAACACCGCCGGGTGGGATACCGATTGCAACAGCGGGAATGTGGGATGTCTGATGGGCATTAAGAATGGTCTGCAGGGCATCGATGCCGGCCCCGACTGGCGCGGCCCGGTGGCTGACAGGCTTTACCTGCCCACCGCTGAAGGCGGCTCTTGTATTACCGATGCCGTTCAGGTGGCCTTCCGGGTGGCCAATATTGGCCGCACGCTGGCTGGCCTGCCCCCGGTGCACCCCAAGCGCGGGGCACGCTTTCACTTTGAGTTACCCGGCGCGGTGCAGGGCTTTCGCGTCGAGCCACTGGTCGAGGGACGCGGCCCGGCCCAGATCGAAAATGTCATCGGCCACAGCCGGCGCGGACGTCACAGCCTGGCGATCCATTATGCACATACAGCCCCCGGGCAGCCAGCACGGGTGGCTACCCCAACTTTCCTCCCCGCTGAAGCGCTTCAGATGCGCAGTTACTCACTCTTTGCCAGCCCCACCCTCTACCCGGGGCAGGTGGTGAGTGCCGGGATAGCGGCAGATGCCAACAACGCCCAGCCGGCCGTCTGCCGGCTCTACCTGCAATGCCACGCACCAGAAGGCGGGCTGACACGCCTCTACGGCCCTGAAACCACCCTGATCGCCGGCGAGGAATATACCTTCACCTGGCCCATTCCCGAAACCGGTGGCTGGCCCATCGCCGAAATTGGGCTGGAAATTCAATCGCCCCAGGGAGCACCGGGCACGGTGTACCTCGACTATCTGGACTGGAAGGGCGCCCCAACGGTGCTCTTCACCCGCCCTGAGGGGACCAACCCCGCCTGGCGACTGGCCTGGGTAAATGCCGTGACCGATTTTATGAGCTGGGATGAACCTTTCCGGCTGATCCAGAACGAAGGCACCGGTCTGCTTATTCA
The DNA here is from genome assembly GCA_964507305.1 of uncultured Oscillospiraceae bacterium. GTDB lineage: Bacteria > Bacillota > Clostridia > Saccharofermentanales > UBA5734 > JAQVYV01. The sequence goes on along the minus strand of CAZDPQ010000237.1, from coordinate 999 downwards.
GGGCACACTGGACTGGGAGAACTACCGCGCAGAAGCCGATGTAACCCCGCACATGGTCGATGCGGCGGGGCTGGCGATCCGCGTACAGGGCCTGCGGCGCTATTATGCCCTCCTGCTCGCTCCGGGGGGCAGGGCACGCCTCATCAAACAGTGGTACGACCAGACCAGCGTTCTCGCCGAAGCCCCCTTCGCGTGGGAATACGGGCAAACCTACCTGCTGGCCCTGGAAGGCAACGGCAACCATCTGAGCGCCTGGGTGAACAGTGAAAAGCTCTTCGAAGCGGAGGACGCTGAACACCCCCTGCTCAGCGGCGCCGTGGGACTGGTCTGCACCGAAGGGCGCACCGCAACCCGGGTGGTGAAGGTGGAAAAAGTATCCTAAAGAGCTTCGACCTCATTGGCCAGAAGTCTCTTCCGGCAGGCGAAACCTCCCCTCCGCATCAGGTCGGAAGGGCAGCACCTGCACCACGGCATCGAGGTTAAGCGCACCATAAAGATGAGGGAAAAGCCGGGTGCCGCCTTCCAGGTTTTCGTAGCGCACCGGTGCGTGGAGGCGGTTCTCATCCATGAGCAGTAACACCAGGTCGGTGCGCCCACTAAAAAGCGCATTGGCCACGTCGATCACCTGTGCCCGGGTGGAGCAATGGATAAAACCCTGCGTTTTCAATGAGTCGGCGGTGTATTCGCCCTCCATCCGGGCACGTGCCCAGTCAGCTTCAGAAGCAATATGATAAAGGGTCATTTCAGCGTCACCTCACCCCAGCTGGTTGGGTCGGTCAGGGTGCGTCCGGCCGCGCTGGAGACCATACTTTCCTGAACGGCATTTCCGGGCCGGTCATCATCAGAGACCGAAAAGGCGAAGCCCATGCGCATCCCTTTATAGGGAATGACCCCGAAAACACTCCACGGAATAGCGGCCTCCACGCGGTAGATGGCCCCTTCATACCGCGCGGCGATTGCCACCTGGTTCAACTTGCCCGCCTTGCCCGAAGGATACCA
>CAZDPQ010000236.1:0-2686 GCA_964507305.1 uncultured Oscillospiraceae bacterium | reverse complement strand
CAGCGGGAATTTCTCACAGGAAACGAACTCGTCGGGATCCGGGCTGGTCATGCCCTGGGCAAGGTCCCGGGCCAGATAAATGTAAAGCTTCTCGTCGCAGAAGCCGGGTGTGGTATAGATAAAACCCAGGCTCTCAATGCTCCGCCCGACGAGCCCGGTCTCTTCCTTCAGCTCGCGCACTGCGCAGGACCTGGGATCCTCTCCCTTTTCCAGCTTGCCTGCCGGGATCTCGAGCGTCTCGATGTCGATCGGCTTGCGGTACTGCCGGACCAGGTAAAACTGCATATCATCATCCAGCGCCGCCATGCAGGCGCCGCCGTTGTGCCGGACGATCTCCCGTCCGGCCTCCCGGCCGTTCACCAGCAGGACCTGCTGCCGCTCGACATCGATGACTTTGCCCGTATAAACGGTCTCGCTTGTAAGAGTCTTTTCATCAAACATCCGCCTTCTCCTGCCTTTTCACCGGATCTCCATCCGCTCCGGCCGACGTTTCATCCACTGCAGCCGACGGTCCTTCCGCTTCCGATCCTGCTCCGCCTGCCCCGCCCGTGTTCAGGCGTATCTGCTCCACGGCAAGCTTGTCGCACCGGTTGTTATACGGGTTGTCGGAATGTCCGCGGACCTTTTCCCACAGGACCCTATGGCCCGACACGAGACGGTCGAGCTCGATCCACTGTTCCTTGTTGCTTACGGGCGATCGGGACGCATTCTTCCACCCGTTCTGCTTCCAGCGGTCGATCCAGCCTTCGCGGAAAGCATTGACCAGATAGGAACTGTCGCTGTACACCGTCACGTCGCAGGGCACCTTGAGGGCTTTCAGCCCTTCGATCGCCGCCTGGAGCTCCATGCGGTTGTTCGTCGTCGACGCGTCGAACCCGCTGATTTCCTTCTCTTTGCCTGACGCCATGAGGATGGCGGCCCATCCGCCGGGTCCGGGATTACCGGAGCATGCGCCGTCGGTATAGATCTCCACTTTCATCCGTATACCCTTATGCCCTTATGTCCTTCTTCGCCGCCGGTCCGCTCCGTGCCCGGTCCCCCGCCAATGTCAGTCCTTCTTCCCCGACAATTCCTTCGAACGCCGGGCCGATGCGCACACCGCATCCATGACCGTGCCGCGGAATCCCCGCTCCTCGAGCGCCTGCACCGCCGCGATCGTGGTGCCGCCCGGCGAACAAACCCTGTCCTTGAGCTCTGCTGGATGCGTCCCCGTCTCGAGCACCATCGCCGCGGCTCCCTTGAGGGTCATGGCCGCGAGCCGGAGCGCCTCATCCCTGGATAGACCGAGCTTGACTCCGGCGTCTGCCATGGCCTCGATAAAGATATATCCGTAAGCCGGTCCGCTCCCGGACACGCCGGTCACGGCGTCCATTTTGCTTTCGCTGACCCGGATCGCCATCCCGCAGGCATTGAACAGTTCCATGCAGTAGGTCTCCTGTCTGGGTTCGGTCCCGGAAAAGCAGAGAGCGCTGGCGGCGCAGCCGATGAGCGCCGGGGTGTTCGGCATCACGCGCGCGACCGGCAGGTCCTTCTGCGCGAGAATGCTCCTGAGATTGTCGATCGTGATGCCCGCCGCGATCGAGATGATGAGCGTGCCTTCACGGATGTAGTCGTTGATCTGCCCGATCGCCGCGGCGATGACCTGCGGCTTCACTGCGAGCAGGATCACATCCGCGGCCCGCACCGCCTCTTCCTGGCTGGCGCAGTACCTGCATCCCGTGCACCCGGAAAGCTCCCGGGCCTTCTCCGTGTCGTAGTCGTAAAGGAAAACCTCTGACGGCTGATGGATGCCCTGTCGGATGAATCCATTGATCAGGGCCTGCCCCATATTCCCTGTACCGATCACCGCGATATTCATAGCCGGCCTCCTTTTCTGAATGCTTTTCTAACGAATATTATAACATGACATCCGTAGAAATAGGCGATCCGATCGGATCCGGATATATTGACATCACCGGGGCCTTCCTTTATACTTTAGCAGTGCAAAGGGGAGTGGCTCAACGGTAGAGCAACGGTCTCCAAAACCGTTGGTTGCGTGTTCGAATCGCGTCTCCCCTGCCAGATAGAAAGAGGGCTTTCCTGTTCAGGAAAGCCCTCTTTCTATGGAAGAATTCTACGGTTTGCCTAACCGGTAATTCGTAGAATTCTTCTTTCTTACATTTACGATTTATGACAACCAGCTTCGGAGAAAGCCCTCTTTCTGTTGAAGAATTCTACGGTTTGCCTAACTGGTAATTCGTAGAATTCTTCCGCTCGATTTTTTCCGCTAATCCGCAAGAAGTCTCTCGATCAGGTCTGCGCTGAATTTCCACTCTTGGAGGATCTTTTTGGCATCTTCCTTCGAAATCTCGATCACATCCGCCCGACCATATCTTACATCATAGGACAAAGAATCATACTGTGACCATTTTTTGTCACGATCGATTGCATCGAATTTCATTCCGATCGCCCTATACAGCCCCATCGGATTTTTGATGGTGAACCGTCCTTCCGGTTCCGGTACATAGTATTTATACCATTGCATATTTTCTCCCGAAGCATGGCTTTCACAGAGCTCCTCTGGTTATGATTGTACCGGCGGGAAGGCCAAAATGCAAATGGTCTTTTCCTCTGTGCGCAGCGCGGCGTGCCTGGTCAACTGAAAAGTTTATTTCCCATTTGAAAAGCGAAAGTCATGAAAAAGGGG
>CAZDPQ010000235.1:0-2706 GCA_964507305.1 uncultured Oscillospiraceae bacterium | reverse complement strand
GTTTTCGCCCAAGCCGATCATCAATGCCTATAAAGTCACCGGAGCCTGGGAATCCCGAAGCTCTGACCTACAACACAACGCCCCGTCCGGCGGCTGAATCGGTCGTACTGGATTACGAAGTCGTTGACGGCAATGCCGACGATGTCGAAACCCGCGCGTATGTATGGGATGTGACCCGTGCGGCAAAAGACTGGTACCAGGATCTCGATACCAATCGCGGGATCATGCTGCAGATGGCTGCGGAATTGCCGACGAGCACATGGGCGGCCTATTTCCTGTCTTCGGATTATCCGGACCTGCTCGACGCACTGAAGCCGACGCTCCTGATCACGTACCGGAATACGAGCGGGCTGGAAGGGTACCAGACCTATCACGAACAGGCGACGGGCCGTGCGGGGACGGGTTATGTGAACGACTACACCGGCAACCTGGTGTTCGTGCATCAGGATGCCGCCACGACCGGGAATCTGTTGCCGGTTTCCGTGAACCATATCTACGGGAACGACAAGCGCGTATCCTCGACGGAGTATGCATCGACCTACCCGAAATACGGGAGAGGCTGGAGCCTGGACGCGATCCGGAGGATCGAGGCATGCAGCGCCGCATTGACGGCAGCGGGCTACCCGTACAAATACATCGACGGGGACGGGACCGACCACTACTTCTTCCACAGCGCCGCGGATCCCGCGAACACCTTTATGGACGAGGACGGACTGGGATTGAAGCTGGTGGTGTACACCAGCCAGCAGGAAGGGCTGTACTGGTTCAAGATCACGGATAAGGGCGGGAATGAGCTGCAGTTCGACAAACAGACCGGGACCGGCGGGGTGCTGCGCAAGGCGGTCGATACGAACGGGAAGACGAACCTGTACACGTATTCTTATGTATCCAACGGACTCGGCGGGTATTATTACCGGCTGTACACCGTGACCGACGGTGCAGGACGTACGGTCACCCTGGGGTACAACACGAACCACCAGCTGAGCAGCATCACGGATCCGGCCGGGCGCGCGACAACGTATTCCTACAGCGGGGACAACCTGGCATCGATCACGTATCCGGACGGGGAGACCAGCACCTATAATTATGACGGTCCGACCGGGTATCTGAGCAAAGCGTCCAATCTGGACGGCTACTGGATCGGGTATGAGTACTACACGGTCAATGCGCCGTACAGGGTGCGCTATATCACGGAGCACAGCGGAACGACGGAAGGCCAACGGGTAGGGATCACCTATTCCCATAACGAGACCCGGTTTACGGATCAGCGGAACACGGACAGAGTCACCATCTGCCAGTTCAACGACTGGGGAAACACGGTCAGCGTGACAGACGGGGAGGGAAACGGCGGCAGCGGCACCTACAACCATTCAGCCGACATCGACCAGCCGGGGGCCATGGCCGGGAACCACAGCCTGTCCGCATCGGCGGAGGTCCGGAAACCGGTCGTGAACCTGCTCGGCAACATCAGCTTCGAGAACGGGCTGACGGGCTGGACAGCCGGTGCGACCGGGACACTGTCGTCTTCCGCAACCGCTGCCTATATCGGGAATTACGGCCTGTATGCCTATAACAGCGATCCGTCGGATACGGCGGATGCGTATGTGTATACCGGATCCCTGACCGGACTCGGCACGGGAACGTATACATTTTCCGCCTATGTCAAGACATCCGGGGTCGCCAACGACGGGTATGCGGGCGCGTTCGGCGCCGGGATCGATATTAAAATCACGAACAACGGCGTAAGCCGGTGGCTGGCCAGCGAACTGCTGCAGGGGACAAGCGACACCGCGATCGACAGCGGCTGGCGCAGGGTCTCGCTGACCTTCACGCTGGGAACGGGGGATGTCCTGTCAACGGCATATTTCGGGATCTTCAACAGCACGGGCACCGCGTATGTCGACTGTGTGCAGCTGGAGACCGGCGCGGCCATGAACCCGTACAACCTGGTCGAGAACTCCAGCTTCGAAAAGAACGGCGGAACGTATTCCACGCCGGATGCCTGGTATGGTTACAACGTGTCGGGCACGGATGAAGCCTACGCGGGGAACGCGGCGGACGGGACCTGGTCCTACAGGCTCGCCGGGGATCCCGCAGTACAGAAAAAAGTGTATCAGCCGGTCGATGTCAAAGGAGCGGAAGGGGACGTCTATTCGCTGAGCGGGCGGATCAAAGCCGATTCGGCGGGACTGGCGGGCGGAGTGGATGCATTCTGCCTGTGCATCCGCGTCAATTACGACGATGGAAGCTATCAGTATATGCGGTTCCCGTTCAACCGGGGTGTCAGCGGCATGCAGACCCTCGCCACGACGTTCGTGATCGACGACGGCACATCGGCCGATAAGACCTACAACCGGCTCTATGTCAACATCCAGTATTTCAAGAATGTCAACACGGCCTATATCGACCATATCCAGCTGTGCAGGGATACGCAGCAGAGCTATCAGCGTGATGACAACGGCAACGTGGTCTCCACGTCCGACAAGGCGCAGCAGGACTCCACATTCTCCTATACCGGCAACAGCCTGGCGAAAATGGTCAACCCGGACGGCTCGTCGTACGAATATGTCTATGACTCGGCCAAGCGCGTCACCCTGGCAAAAAGCGCCGAAGGCGTCCGGTACGACATCGGCTACGACAGCAACGGGAACCCGACCGCGAGCACCCTGCGGAATGACGCGTACGCCGCGTCCGTCATCCCCGGCA
>CAZDPQ010000234.1:0-2721 GCA_964507305.1 uncultured Oscillospiraceae bacterium | reverse complement strand
GACGATGCCTGCGTATCCATATCTCCGGTGAATCACACGGTCTGCGGATTGAGGATACGGCTCGATACGAAATTCAGCTCAGCTGTAATCGTTTTGCAGGTTTCATCTTCCGGATGAGTCGTAATTTATCCATTGCGATAAAAACAGAACGGATGATTCGGAGGAAAAGATGACCTGGAAAAAAAGAGATAGGATCGAGGCAATTTTCAACGGCGAACAACCGGATCGGATCCCGATATACGATTTGCTTTTTCACGATGAAGCTATTGAGTATTATGCGGGCAGGAAACTTGACTCTTATGATGACCTTGACACAGTCTGTGCAGCGGTCAGCGAGTGTCTTGATATGACAAGAGATATCAGAACCCCATCGCCGGTCAGGGATTATACCGCTGTGAATGGATTTCGGATGCATGATGAGCGATGGTCTTCCTGGATCATCAGCCGTCCTTTTGATCATGACGAAAAGCGATTATTGCAATTTATCCGCGATGACATTGACAGGCTCCGGGATAAGAAATCTTTTTCCCGATCGGAGATCACGGAGTATCGTGAAGGGGTAGAGCGAATAAAAAATTTGACAGGGGATTCCGTCGTGATCCACCTGTGCCCGAATATCAACGTGAATTATTGTTTCAATACGGTTGGGATGGAAACTTTCTGTCTTCTCCTCTATGACGAGCCGGAACTTGTAAGAGAGTGGATGAAGGCTGCGGAGGATTACGATATCTTGCGTACGGACACTTTTGCATCTTTCGAGGATGCTCCGGTATCTCTTCTTTATGCGGATGTTGCGCAAAAAGGAAATTTAATCTTTCCGAAAGATTTTTTGGTTGAATACATGATGCCGCATATTGTGAAAGTATGCGATTTGCTGCACAGCCACGGGATGAAGGTCATTTTTCACTCGGATGGTAATATCATGTCTATTCTCAGCGAATTAGAGATGGCCGGTGTAGACGGATTGAATCCAATAGAAACATCCGCGGGAATGGATATCAAAGCAATTAGAGAAACATTCGGACGCCGGTTTATTCTATGCGGCGGGATTGATGCTTCTGAATTGCTTCCTTTAGGTTCTGTTGATGATGTGATCAGAGCAACAAATGAATTGATCAGGCAGGCGGGGTCAGATTTTGGATTATGTCTTGGTTCATCTACCGAAATAAGCAACGGAATTCCACTTGAGAATATACGTGCCATGATCGAAACCTGCCGTGAATACGGGCGATACCCCTTATCCCTATGTTAGCAGTACCATATGGATTTTCATTTTTTATATGAAGACCCGGAGAATGGCCGAAAAGATACCGAATGCGACATTTTCTTGCGCGGATGTTGCGAAAACGGCGGGAAGTGTAGGGAGTGGCCGGCCGGGCAGGCGGGATTTTGCTATAATGAATAGGAAATAAGGGAAGCAGAGAATGCGGAGGAAGCCTGGAAAGCAGAGAAAGTCGGGAAAGCGGAGGAAGCCGAGGTGGCAGAGATGGAGACAATGAGGGCAGGCAGGAAGCCGAATGTGCTGCTGATCCTGATCGATGATATGGGGTTCCGGGATCTGGCATGCAGCGGGAGCACGTTTTATGAGACGCCGAACATCGACCGGCTCGCGGAGGACGGGGTGCGGTTCGAGCAGGCGTACGCGTCGTGTCCGGTCTGTTCACCGTCGCGCGCGAGCCTGCTGACGGGGAAGTATCCGGCGAGAGTCGGAGTGACGGATTGGATCGGTGCGCATACAAGAGGGAAGCTCATCGATGCGCCGTATGTGGACCATCTTCCGCCGGAGGAGGACAACCTGGCGAAGGTGCTGAAGAGGAACGGCTACCGGACCTGGCACGTCGGGAAGTGGCATCTGGGCGACCGGGAGTACTGGCCGGAAAAGCAGGGGTTTGATGTAAATGTCGCGGGGACGCGGTTCGGGATGGCGATGAGCGGGTATTTTTCGCCGTACCATATCGAAACGCTGCCGGACGGGCCGGAGGGAGAGTATCTGACCGACCGGATCACCGATGAGGCGATCGCGCTGATCGAAAACGGCGGAGACGAGCCGTTTTTCCTGTACTTTTCGCACTTTGCGGTCCATACGCCCATCCAGGCGAAGGCAGAGGATATCGGGCGATTCCGGAGGAAAGCCGCGCGGCTCGGGCTGGACCGGAAGGATCCGTTCGTGACCGGGGAGCTATTCCCGTGCGCGCACAAAAAAACGGAGCATGTCGTGCGGCGGGTCCTTCAGTCCGACCCGGTGTACGCGGCGATGATCTGGAATCTGGACTGGAATATCGGGCGCGTCATTGACACGCTCAAGCGGCGCGGCCTGTACGACGATACGATCATTCTTTTTACCTCGGATAACGGCGGGCTGTCGACGGCGGAAGGTTCGCCGACGTGCAATTTCCCGGCGTCGGAAGGGAAGGGATGGGTCTACGACGGCGGGATCCGCGAGCCGCTGATCCTGGCGTACCGGCGGCTGAAAAGCGCGGTCAATGCGGTATATTGCCCGGTGACGACGCCGGACATCCTGCCGACGATCCTGGAGCTGTGCGGGATCCGGGACGGGATCACGGAGAAAATCGACGGCCTGAGCATGGTCCCGCTGCTGCGGGGCGCGAAGGAGCTGCCGCGGGAAGGCATTTTCTGGCATTATCCGCATTACGGGAACCAGGGAGGGACGCCCGCGGCGGCGGTGCGAAGCGGGAACTGGAAGCTGATCCGTTTCTTCGA
>CAZDPQ010000233.1:0-2752 GCA_964507305.1 uncultured Oscillospiraceae bacterium | reverse complement strand
ACCCGCATGTTGAATACCAAGCTCAGCCAGCACCTGCAAAGCCATCGGGTGCACATACCCTGCCGGTTCGGTACCGGCACTGAAGGCCACCCACCGCCCCTTGAGGAAATGATTGACCAGAGCCTCAGCCATCTGAGAGCGGCAGGAATTCCCCGTGCACAGAAATAAAACACGTAAAACGCTCATTGTTCACCCACTTTTCTCCTGGCCTCATCAACCTGCGGAAGGCCCATAAAGGGCCTGCTGTGCACCTTTGATTATAGGCTCCAGAGATTGACAACAGTTTAAGGCTGGGTTAAGAATGAGGTTCCCGGGTTAAGATTTCCAGAATTTTAGACCGTTCTCTGAGAAATACCTCTACCACCTGAGGATCGAAGAGCCGACCCGCGTTGGCGCGGAGATACTCCGCCACCTGCTCTTCAGGCCAGCGCGGGCGATAGGGACGATCAGAATGCAGGGCGTCCCACACATCGGCCACCGCAAAGATACGCGCCGCGAGCGGAATTTCTTCCCCTTTCAAACCTTTGGGGTAACCAGAGCCATCCCAGCGTTCGTGATGATAGCATGGAATATCCAGTGCTTCCTGCAGGAAGGCTACATGCGAAAGGAAATTTTCGGCATATACCGGATGCATACGCATCACCTGCCACTCGGCTTCATTCAGGGGGCCGGGCTTGAACAGAATTTCATCCGGCACGCCCACTTTACCAATATCATGCAACAGCGCTCCCCGGTAGAGGTGGGTAAGGCGCTCTTCAGGCATTCCCATCTCACGGGCTATGGCCACTGCGATGGTCGCCACCCGCTGAGAATGTCCCTGCGTCTCGCGGTCGCGCAGATCGAGAGCACGCGACCACCCCAGAATCGTTTCATCGTAAGCATTAATCAAATCCTGATTGGCGCGGATAAGCCCCGTAAGCACCGCATGATAATCAATGGCAATGGCCGCCTGGTTGGCCAGGGTCTCCAGGTGATCCATCCATTCCTGATCGGCCACGAACCCCCGTGCGATAAAGACTTCCAGCGCCCCTTTGACCTGTCCTTTGGTCACCAGAGGAGCGGCGAAACCGATCAGGCCCAAAGGCTGAGAATCCTCCCCATCCTCTTCCACGGCAGAAAGGATACGCCGTTCCAACGCACAGCGCTCCACCAGGCTTTCACCAGCAGCCACCGGCGGCAGGGAACCCTCCACCCCGGCTTCTCCCGCCCCCTGAAAGAGAACGAGATGCTCTCCCTGCATCAGAAAAAGGCGCACCGCCCGCGCCTGCAGTTCTTCCAGAACATGCTTCAACAGCTGGCTGACGACCTCCTGAAATTCACTGCTCGAGGTAATGGCCAGGTCAATCTGATGCAGGGCCTGAACAAAGCGCAGGCGCATCTCCGTCTGCCGGAAGAGGCGTGCGTGTTCTACGGCACTCGCCGCCTGATGCGCCAGGGCCTGAACCAGGCGAATTTCTTCCGCCTGAAATTCTTGAGGCTGTGGTCTGAAGATCACCAGGAAACCCACCAGGTGGCCATGCGCCTGCATGGCCGTTATCAGACAGGCATCGCGCTCCCCGTTAAGGCAAATCTCTTCCGGGCAGGGCTCGGCCAGGGGCGCCTCCGAAACCCAGCGCGCCGGAATTGGCAGGTGTCCCAGCTGCCTGAAAGCCGCCATCCAGGCAGGCTCGCCTCGCACTGCGGCGGGATGCATCCATCCTCCCTCACACAAAAAAACCGCCGCCCGGCCGTAGGAGATGGCCCGCGCGAGAGAATCGAGCAGGCTTGAGAGCACCATATCCAGATCGAGAGAAGAAACCAGGGCTGAGGCCGCCTCTCTGAGCATCTCCGCCTCACGGGTGCGGCGTTCCAGGGCCTCCTGCGAACGTTGAATGGAGAGGTAATCGCGGCGGAGCAATTGATGAAGCAGCAGGGCGGTCATGAGCACATAAAACCACCCTTTATACGTCTGCGCCACAGCAAACTGATGCGGGGTCGTGATCATCTCAAGGAGACGATCCGAAAAGAGAATCCACGCCCCACCAAAAAGGATGTACAATCCAATCGTACGAATTAAGGATTTGCGCATCAGGCCATTCATACGACCCCGCTGTTCACGTACTGCCATTGTACACGAAATTACTCCACTTCATCAACCTTTGAAAATCTTCCGCCTCATCCGCACCACATCCTTTTGGAGTCCGCGATGAACAAACGAGAAATCATTCATCAGGTGATGGAAGGCAAGCAGCCCCCGTATACTCCCTGGTCGCTCAGCTTCACCCTCGAAGCAGAAGAAAAACTCCGCAAACATTATGGCGTTGACGATCTTGAACCCATCCTTCACAACCACCTGCTCAACCTGGGCAACGCCATCGGATTTTTCGATGAGGTTGGTGAAAATCGCGTCCGCGATGTATTCAGCGTGGTGTGGGATCGCAGTGTGGACAAAGACATCGGCATTGTCGTCGAAACGCCCCTCAAAGCTCCTTCTCTGCAGGGATACACCTTCCCCGATCCGCTGGATGAACGCTTCTTCGCCGATATTCCAGAGAAAATCGCCCGCTACGGTGACCGCTTCCGCGTGTTTCAAATCGGTTTCTCGCTCTACGAACGCGCCTGGACGCTGCGCGGTATGGAAAACCTGATGATGGACTTCCTCGATCATCCCCGGTTTGTCCATGATCTGCTCGGTCACATCGTGGAATACAACCTGGCTCAGGTACAGGAAGCCCTTCGGTACGACATCGACGCGGTTTACTTTGGCGACGAC
>CAZDPQ010000232.1:0-2763 GCA_964507305.1 uncultured Oscillospiraceae bacterium | reverse complement strand
CTCGAATTGAAAAGATCCCCTCGCCCCAATCGACTTAAATTTCGTGACATCATGTCAAGTTTGAGAAATTACAATTTCCAAACAGATCCACTTGCAAATCATGGCAGTAAATGTCACTGTTTGTCAGATGGATCCATTTGATATGATAAGCTCAGCAAAATAGATTTCATGAAGCTCTCACGGAAAACCGCGAGGGCTTTTTGTTTGCCATCGAGGTGATTCTGATGCCCTTGAAACCCAAGCGTCCGTGCTCGTATCCCGGTTGTCCTAACCTGACGACCGAACGGTTTTGTGAAGCACATGCCAAGAAAGAATCGCAGCGATATGAACGATACGACCGTGACCCAGCGAAGAAGAATCGCTATGGCCGATCATGGCGACGTATTCGTGACCAGCAATTGGCTGAGCATCCATTGTGTGAACAGTGCGCGAAGGCTGGCAAGATCACCCCAGCTCGCGAGGTTCATCACATCAAGCCTTTATCACAAGATGGAACACATGATCCAGACAATCTTATGAGCCTTTGCACGTCGTGCCATTCGGAGATTACCGCACGCGATGGAGGTAGGTGGAAGCAGAATCAATTTTTCAAATAGTTTTTCCTTTTCATTTCTTGAAATTCCCTTACAGCGGTTATGTCTTCTCCCTCAAAATAGAGAAGTGACATATCAAAAAATGACTCAAAGATAATTCTTCCTACATCAGTATCATAACGCGCGATCATGTAGCAGTGGCTTCCGCAAAAATATCTTTGTTCACCATTTGATAGTTGTTCATCTTGAGATACATAGCCATATTCATCTTTCTTGAACAATTTGAGGAGGTTATAGAGTGCAGATGTAAAATGAGGCCTTACATTTATGAGTTGTTCGAGCTGTTCGGACAGATAAACGTCAAGCAAAGAAAATAAGAAAGTACCTGCATATCCACTGATGTATTCCGGATGTGGAATACCGTACCCTTTGCTTGTGACTTCTTGGATTTTGCTGAGGTTCGGTTTCTCGTCTTTGTAGAACAATTTCATAAGCCTTTTCTCCTATGATCAAACTCATAAAGAAAAAGCCCATCGACCGATGAGCCTTGAAAATACCTGGCCCATCGTTCAAGCATTCGCACCTTACAAAATTGCAGGTTGCGGAAGGGTCGCAGAGCTTGTCTCTCGCCTTCTCTTTATGGTGATTTCATTTTATTTGAAATTGAGCCAATAAACAAGTGATAGGGGCCGGTCGGATCTCTGTGACCTTAGTTTTGGCGACCGGCCGATGGGTCACGCGCGAAAAAATAGCGGTTCAAACGGGTGATTAACCCAATCCGGTGTAAAGGAGGTACTGCCGTGTGGCAAAAGACGGAACAAACAGGGGCGGCAGGCGCGTCCGAGCCGGTGATAAACCGCTGCCGCTTGTAGACAAAATTACCCGCGGCAAGAGCGCGAAGATCCTGGAACCCGCGGACCTGAATCCCGGTAGCATACTCGATGCCGAGGACCTCGATAGCGGCCCGGATCTGGACGGCGCTGACATGCCCGCACCAAGCGAATACCTTAGTGCCAGGCAAAAAGACGGAAAACCTCTGGGTGCGAATTTGCTCTACAAAGAAACCTGGCACTGGCTGAAGGAACGCGGCTGTGAGCGATTTATCAACCCACGTCTGATCGAAGCTTATGCGCAGGCTTTCACCCGTTACATTCAATGCGAAGAAGCCATCAGCCTTTATGGCTTGCTTGGCAAACACCCTACGACCGGCGGTGTGATCACCAGCCCGTTCGTGCAGATGAGCCAATCGTTTCAGAAGCAGGCGAATCTTCTATGGTATGAGATCTTCGACATCGTTAAGCAAAATTGCACAACAGCGTTCGTGGGGAATCCACAGGACGATATTATGGAAGCCCTTTTGTCAGGGCGGAAAGGACGGTAATACATGCATACAACCGAGCGCATGGAAAAAGTAAATATCGATCGGCTGGTGCCTTACGCCCGAAACGCCCGCACCCACAGCAAGGAACAAATCCTGCAGCTTCGGGCATCCCTTCGGGAGTTCGGCTTTGTCAATCCGGTCATTGTGGACAAGGACCTGAACATCATCGCCGGCCACGGCCGGATCCTAGCTGCCAAGGAGGAAGGCATCACCGAGGTGTCTTGCGTGTTCGTGGAACACCTGACCGAAGCACAGAAGCGGGCGTACATCATCGCCGACAACCGTCTGGCCTTGAGCGCTGGATGGGACGCTGAGATGCTATCGGTCGAGATCGCTGACCTGCAGGGTGCTGATTTTGACATCTCACTTCTAGGGTTTAATGATGCGGAACTCAATAAACTCCTGAGCGGCATTGAGGATGTAAAAGACGATGACTTTGATGTCGATAGCGAGCTCAAAAATCCAGCAATTTCCCAACTTGGTGACCTGTGGATCCTGGGTAATCACCGCCTTGTCTGTGGCGACAGCACTAAACCGGAGACCTTTGCTTTGCTCATGGACGGCAAGCAAGCCAATCTGGTCGTGACAGATCCACCATACAACGTCAACTATGAAGGCAATGCCGGCAAGATCAAAAACGACAACATGGCGGATGACAAGTTCTATCAATTTCTATTTGATGCCTTCACCCTCACGGAAAAGGCGATGGCCAGAGATGCCAGCATCTATGTCTTCCATGCAGACACCGAAGGACTGAACTTCCGCAAGGCTTTCGCCGATGCCGGGATTAACCAGTCTGGTACGAGCATCTGGAAGAAACACACGCTCGTTCAGGGCCGCACTCCCTAC
>CAZDPQ010000231.1:0-2779 GCA_964507305.1 uncultured Oscillospiraceae bacterium | reverse complement strand
ACGCGAATCTGCGTCTGGGAGGTCACCTGAACGGTGGCAATCGCCACATTGCTCGACGCCACGAACAGGTTGACGGTATCACCATCGGGATCGCTGGCCTTCACGCTGATGTCGCGCGACGCGCCCGCGTTGACCTCCTGGCTGGCGATGGGGTCAATGGTGGGGGGGCGGTTTGGTTTGGGCGTAGGCGTCAGGGTCGGCACTGCGGTTGGCTGACGGTTGGAGACGCGCACGCCGGTCGCCACCGCGAAGGTCTCGGTGCCGTCGTTCAGCCACACGTGCAGCCGAATCTGGTACACGCCGTCGTTGACGTTGGTCGTGTTCCACGCGCCCAACCCGCCGTTGATCACCGTCTGGTTGCGCGGACTCATCAGCGGGTACCACAGGTTGCCCGGATTAGGGTCTGGCCCCCACTCCAGCGCGTATTGCAGGAAGCGCGGATGGCTGGCGCTGCCCACGATGGTGATGTAGCCAGCGACCTGGCTGCCGCTCACCGGGTAGGAGATGCGCACGTCATAGGGATACGCCGTCACCTGAGGCGTCCAGGTGAAGAACGGCGTCGGGTACGGCGTGAACGTCGGGGCGAGCACGATGCGCGTCGCCGTCGGGCCGGTGAAGATCGGCCCGCCGGGTGTCAGCGTTGGAAAGGGCGTGAACGTCGGGAACGCCGTGCGTGTCAGGGGTGGCGTGATCGTCGGCGGCGCGGTAGGTTGCGTCTCGGCTTCCTTGCCCCCTCCGTCGCCCCCACTCAGGCTGCATCCAGTCCCAATGACGGCAAGGATCAGCAGCACCAGCCCAAGCTGAGCCAGCTTAGAACGTCGCTTAAACATCTCGCCACCCTTTCATCCAGATGAGGACTCCAACCATCACGCGGCGATTCTTGTCCGCCTATCCTCTAGTATCGGTCTCATTGTACAACCGTTGCTTGGCCCGTACAAAGCGCCTGCCCCACGCGCGCCGTGCGCAACCCCCACCCGGCGCAGGTTCAGGGGCGGGCAGGCATTGAGCGAGCGTGAAACCAGGCGAACGTCTCACGTCTAGCCTCACCCCCCAGCCCCCTCTCCACGTGGTGGAGAGGGGGAGTCAGAGGCCATTTGATAAGTATCTTTACCCCCATCCCCGGCCCTTCCCCCGCAAGCGAGGGAAGGGAGAAAAGGCCTGCTCTTGAAGTCCCTCCCCGCAGGCGGGGAGGGATTTAGGGTGGGGGTGCTGGTCTTTTCAAATGGTCTCTCAGTGACTTGTCTGGCACAAGCGAATAGCCTCACCCCCGCTCGGCGCTGGCGCGCCTCTCCGCCCCCTCTCCACGACGTGGCTATACATTACCCACATCTGGCGGATGAAAAATGAGCCAGGTGTCGGTGATGTCAGCCAAGCGCTTCCAGCCGCGCCACAGGACTTTGACCCCCGGCTCACCATCGCCCTTGCGTCCTAAGAAACCGCCTAACTGGGCGATCCAGCGCACCGCCTGGCGGAGGGAAGGAGGGGTGGTAGGTGGGGTCGGGGTGCGATTCACGTAGCAGGCGAGGGCCTGCCATTCGGCGGTGGTCAAGGCCAGGCTGCATGGGGCGTCAGGGGTCTGGCGGGCCTGGTAGGTCAACCACAACAAGCGCCAGGCGACCAGACTGTAGACGGCCAGCAAGCGTTCCAGACGGGCCTGCTGGCGCAGTTGCCGTTCTTCCAGGCGACAACCGTGCTTGAGCACATAATGAAAGCGTTCAATCAACCAGCGATAGCTGTACCAGCGCACGTAGCATTGGGCTTGCTCGCCCGTGTGCAGGGGCAAGGACGTCAGCAGCAGCCACTGCACCGGCTCTTCCCCGGCCGGCGGCGCGTCTTCCTTGACCAGCAGCACGCTAACCTTCTGCGGGGCCAGCTTGTGGGCCAGATGTCTGGGAGGGGCGAGCGTCACCTGGGTGAAACGCAGGCTGAGGTACGCCTGGCGCGCCAGACGGTCCCTTTGGCGGGCCACGTCTACCGTCAAAGAGGCCCGCACAGGGGTCTGCTGCACGGCGCGGAACAGGTGCTCCCCCGCCGGGTCAGCCAGGTGCCGATCCCAACTGGCCCGGATCACAAAGTCCACCCCGCGCGCCTGCGCCTCCTGGAACACCTCGTAGACATCGCCTTCACGGTCGGCTACCATGACGACCCGCTGGGGGATCTCGGCCAGGGCCTCCCTATGCAGCCCGGCCACCCATTTGTAGCTCTCCTTCTCCACAAAGGCGCGCCTTTTGCGCTCCTGTCGTCGTCCCCCCTCCTCCGCCCGACGCACCCACACCTGCTGGTCGAACAGGCCACAGGGCACCCCCTGCTCACTGACCATCAGCGTGCTGTGCGCCCAAAAGCCTCGGCAGTAAGCGTTCGCCAGCGGCCCCATGCCCTCCGCCGCCGCATGGTGGCTGAAGTCGAACCCCGTCGTATCCTGCACCAGCAACAGATACGTTCCCCCCACGTCCTGCGCCCGCTCGACACACGCCGCCCGCTGGCCAGCTATCAGCGCCGCCCGGCTGACACGCTCGTTATCGAGAAAACGGTAGGCCGCTTTGGTGTCATACCACGTCTCACACGCCTGCGGGATCGAGGCCCCCGGCTCCTCCGCCAACTGCCCCACCAATCGCTCCAACCGTGCCTTCAGCCGCTGGTCTGGCAACTCGATATAGTCCAGGTCGTCCACCATCTCTCTCCTCCCTTCCCTCCTCGCTGGGCCTCGCTCCTGCTCTCTATTCTACCCCCTGCTTTTCGCTCTCTCCGATTTGTGGGTAATGTATAGCCACGACGTGGA
>CAZDPQ010000230.1:0-2781 GCA_964507305.1 uncultured Oscillospiraceae bacterium | reverse complement strand
GCCGCCGGTCCCGGTATGGGAAAAAAGGACGCATCCGTCATCGATGACCGCTGCCGAAAGGCTTTTCGTCGCCGTGTCGAACGCCAGGACCCTCATGGCTCCTCCTTTTCCGTCTTTTCCGGAACCGGCGCGGAAACGGAAGCGCGCGATCCTTCCGCGACGCCGTCCGCCTTCAGCACGCTCCTGAAAGATCTGAAAAAACATTTGACATCGAAACCGAACGAAAGCTTCCGCACATATTCCCCGTCGTACGCTGCTTTCACCGCGATGGGCAGCTCATCCCGCCCGTTGATCTGTGCCCATCCCGTCAGTCCGGGCAGCACATCGTTGGCGCCGTATTTTTCGCGCTCGGCTTCGAGATCGTACTGGTTCCACAGCGCCGGCCGCGGGCCGACGATGCTCATTTCGCCCTTGAAAATATTCAGCAGCTGCGGGAGCTCGTCCAGCGAGCTCTTGCGCAGGAAGCGGCCCGTCGGCGTGATCCGGGCGTTCGGGTCCGCCAGCATGTGGGTCGGCACATCGGCCGGGGTATCCGCCCGCATCGTCCGGAATTTGAAGATCCGGAAGCGCCTGCGGTGCAGGCCGATCCTCTCCTGGACGAACAGGACGGGTCCCGGCGAATCCAGCCGGATGGCCAGCGCGATCCCCAGCAGCACGGGGGACAGCACAAGGATGGCGATCCCCGACAGGATCAGGTCCAGCGTCCGCTTGACGAATTTCTGATAAACCATACCCTTCTTACCCTCCGGTCTTCCATTCATTCCGACCGGACCGCGGCGCCGTATCCTCCGGCCTCTCCCTCGTCTCTTCCGGGGGAAAGCCTGCGCCTTCCAGCAGGCCGCGCAGCCGTCCGGCACGCCCGTCGCCCGGCGGAAAATAAAAAAGCAGCCGCCTTTCCTGCCGGAGCTCCCCGCCATCCATATCTCCGCCGTCTGTATCCCCGCCATCCGCATCCTCGCCGCCCGCTTCCCTGAGGCAGCCCTCACCGGCAGCCTCTCCCGAACGGAACAGGAGGATCTGGACCGCGGAAAGCGGCAGCACGCCGCTCACCTTTTCCGCCCATTCGATCAGGCAGACGCTCCCGGTACTTCCAAGATACTCGTCAAAACCCATCGCGCAGAAATCCTCTTCGCCGACAAGGCGGTAGACATCAAAATGGAACAGCCGGCGGATGCCGCCCGTCGCCTGTCCGCCGGCATCGTACTCGTGAAGGATCGTGAACGTCGGGCTCGGCACGGACGCCCGCACCCCGAGGCCGGAAGCGATCCCGGAAGCCAGAGCGGTCTTGCCGGCGCCGAGGTCTCCGTCCATGCCGACAACATCCCCATCCTCCAGGATCTCCGCAAAAAGCCTCCCGATCCGAAGGGTGTCTTCGTACCCCCCGGAAACAGCAGCAATCAGGCTGCCGCCGGGGCAGAATATCATATCATCCAGCAAAGGCTGATCCATGCCTTCCCTTCCATCCATCCGCCGCGGCTGCTCCCGCGGCGCGCATCCCCATGGTGCGCGGTCATCCGGCGGAATAGACCTCCCTGCCATCGATGACGGTCATCCGGACTTTGGTCCTGAAATCAAAGGGATGGCCGGTGAAAAGCACCGCGTCTCCGTCCTTGCCTGCCGCGAGGCTCCCCACGCGCGCGCCGACATGGCTCAGAACGGCGGCATTGATGGTGATCGCCTCCAGCGCGGCGTATTCGTCCATGCCTTCCCGCGCCGCGACGGCCGCCGTGACCGCGAGGTACTGGATCGGGATGACCGGGTGATCGGTCAGGATCGCCGTCCGGATGCCGCGTGCGGAAAGGATCCCCGGATTGCGGATCGTCGCGTGCGCCAGCTCGGGCTTGCTCCTGTCGGAAAGCAGCGGCCCCGTCAGGACCCCCAGCAGTCTCCCGGCTTCATATTCCTCATACAGGTGATCGGCGATCCGATACCCCTCGGTGCAATGGTCGAGCGTGTATTTCAATCCGAACTCCCGGCAGATCCGCACGGCGGTCAGCAGGTCGTCCGACCGGTGGGAGTGGATTTTGAGCGGAAGCTTCCCCTCCAGGACCGGCAGCAGCGCTTCATATTTAAAATTGAATTCCGGTCTGGCGGCGGTGGGATCCTCCGCGTGCTTCCGGCAATCCTCGCGGTAGCGCGACGCCTTCAGCAGGGCTTCGCGGAAAACGGCGGCGTTCCCCATCCGGGATCCGGGCAGGCTGTGGCGCGGCCCGTATACGCCTTTCGGATTCTCCCCGAGGGCGGCCTTCATCGCCGCGCAGGGATCGACCGTCATCCGGTCGATGCTGGTGCCCGCCGTCTTGATGAACGCAAACTGCCCGGCGATGACATTCGCGCTTCCCGGGCCGGTCATGACGGAAGTGATCCCGGCTTCGGCCGCCTCGCGGAAGCAGGGGTCAAACGGGTTGATCGCGTCGATGGCCCGCAGATGCGGTGTGCAGGGATCGGTCATTTCGTTCCCGTCTCCCGTCTCTTCCCTCTGTCCATCGGCCCACAATCCGATATGGCAATGCGGATCGATCAGTCCGGGCAGCAGATACCCGCCCTTCGCGTCCACGATCCGGCACCCGCGCGGATCCGCCTGCCTTGCCGCGGCATGCGCCTCCATCACATCCAGCCCGTCGCCCCCGCCGACCGCGAGGATCCGGCCCTGCTCCTCTTCCGATCCGATCAGCAGGAAGCCATCCTCATATTCCTTCCGGTCTTCCATGGTCAGGACCCTGGCATGATTGATCAACAGCATCGTTCGCGTCCCTCCGAATATTTCTTGTATTCCCGCTG
>CAZDPQ010000229.1:0-2781 GCA_964507305.1 uncultured Oscillospiraceae bacterium | reverse complement strand
GAAGCGCTCGTGAATGTGCTGATGCAGCTCAGGAAAAAATAAAGCATACGAGGTAGTGACATGGTTTATGCTGGGATCGATATCGGCGGAACAAAATGTGCGGTCGTCATCGGTGAAAACCGGGAAGGCTTCATGAAGGTTCTCGCCAAGCGGTGGTTTCTGACCGATAACAAGGCCCCATCCGACATCCTGGAGCATTTCGCCAATGACATCTCCCTGATGCTTAATAAATTAACTATACCCGCCGTCGATCTGAAAGGGATCGGCGTATGCTGCGGCGGCCCCCTGAATTCCAAAGACGGGATCATCATATCTCCTCCGAATTTGCCGCGCTGGAACAATGTGGAAATCGTCCGGTATTTCGAAAATGCCTTTCATGTAAAGACCTATCTGCATAACGATGCGAATGCCTGCGCCATTGCGGAATGGAAATACGGCGCGGGACGCGGATCCTCCAATGTGATTTTCCTGACATTCGGAACGGGTCTGGGAGCAGGCCTGATCCTGAATGGCAAATTATACGCCGGGACCAATGACATGGCGGGGGAAATCGGCCATGTCCGGCTGACCGACGACGGGCCGGTCGGGTACGGCAAGATCGGTTCCATGGAGGGCTATTGCAGCGGCGGCGGCATCGCCCAGATCGCGCGGCAGCGGATCGAAAACCAGCCCGATAGTCCGAAAGCCATGCGGCTGCTCGCGGAGGCGGGCTGTATGGAGAATATCACGGCGAAATTGATCGCCGAACTCGCCGATAAGGGAGATGAGCTGTGCCGGGAAGTCTATCAGCTCAGCGGTGAAAAGCTTGGTATGGGCCTCAGCATCCTGATCGATCTCATCAATCCCGAAGTCATCATCATCGGCAGCATTTTCTCCCGCAGCCGGCATCTGTTGTGGAACAGCGCGAAAAAAGTCATTAAAACGGAAACCATTCCTCTCAGCAACTCTGTATGCCGTATCGTCAAATCGGAATTGGGTGATCATGTCGGGGATATTGCTTCGCTGTCCGTAGCGACCGGCGAATATTGAAAGAGGGCTGCCATGGATTACCGGGAACGTTTTTCCAATGCCCTTCTTCACCGTCCGGTCGACCGCGTGCCGATGGACTTCTGCGGGACCACGCTGACGGCTTGCCACCCGGATATCCTCGCAGCCCTTGCGAAATGGTTTTCCATCAGCGCCCCGGATGACAGACAGGCTGCCTCTCAGATCCAGGCGATCCTGGGGATCGATTTCAGGCGGGTCGGATCTCTTTTCCAGCCCCAAAGCGATTATCTTGATTACAGCAATATCCCGAACGGAGAATTCGTGGATCCGTGGGGGATCCGGCGGAGATTTCAGGGAATGTACTGGGACATCGTGGAGTACCCTTTCCGGGACCGGGAACTGCAGGATCTGCTCGATTACCGCTGGCCGTCGGTGTCCGGGATCAGCCGCGCGGAAATGGATGCGATCACGGAGGAGGCGAAACGGTTTTATCATGATACGGATTATGTCATGGTCGCGGAACATCCGGTGTTCGGTTTTTTCGAACTCGGCTGCTGGATGTTCGGATTTGACGATTTCCTGTACCGGCTGCTGGCCGATCCGGAGACCGTCCAATGGTTTTTCGAGAATTACAACCGCTATGTCCGGGATGTGACCGAGATGTACTACGGAGCGATCGGAGACTTCATCCACGTAACGACCAGTGGCGATGATTTCGGCATGCAGAACGGCCCGTTCATGTCCCCGGCTGTGTTCCGGGAGATGATCGCGCCATGGTATAAAGACCGGATCCTCCATACGAAACTGTATACGAAAGCCGCCTTTTTCCATCATACCTGCGGCTCCGTCTATCAATTGCTCGATGACATCATCGGCATGGGCGTCGAGATCCTGAACCCGGTTCAGCCCGGAGCCTGCGATATGGAGCCGGAGAGGCTGAAGGAGAAGTTCGGCAGCAGGATCTCGTTCTGGGGGGCGATCGATGAGCAGGGTCTGCTGACATCCGCTTCCCCGGAGGAAGTCGCGCGGGAAACGCGCCGCGTCGAAAGCATCCTGAACCAAAACGGCGGCTATATCCTTGCCGCCTCTCACAACATCCAGCCGGATGTGCCGGTAGAGAACATCATCGCCATGTTCACGGCATTCCGGTAAGTTTTCACGGGAGGAAATCCGATCCATGGAATCCATGACTTCAAGAGAGAGAGTCTGCAAAGCGATACGTCATGAGCCGGTCGACCGGTATCCGATCGATCTCGGCGGACATTTTTCGAGCGGCATATCCGTATTTGCGTATCAGGAACTCCGCGAGCATCTGGGGCTCCCGGCAACGGACATTCGGGTCGTCGACACCGTCCAGATGCTTGCGCGGGTCGAAGACGATATCCTCAAGAGGTTCCATATCGACTGCAAAGTCCTGCGCCCCCGGTTCAAAAAAACCATGCGCTGGAATCCGAGAGGAAAATATCAGTTCATCATTCCGGAAAAAATGGATCCCAGACTCGATGAAAAGGGCAACTGGATCGTGTCCGAGGGCAGCTCCGCCATGCGGCTTCCCGCATCCGGATACTTTTTCGACGGCGCTTGGCTTCAGATCACCGAATCGGAGACATTCGGCGAACTGATCGATGACTGCGCGGAGGAAGCCGAGCGGATCCATAAAGACAGCGATTACTTTACCTTATTCATGGGATTCAGCGGCTATTTCGGAGACATCGAGTCCGCGTGCGACATGCATACAGATCCGGAGAAAATCATCGAGCGGAATGAAAAGCTGCTCGAAAACAACATCCGCTC
>CAZDPQ010000228.1:0-2795 GCA_964507305.1 uncultured Oscillospiraceae bacterium | reverse complement strand
CCAAAGGCCGCAACGTGGCCCTGGATCGCAAATTCGGTTCCCCGACCATCACCCATGATGGCGTGACCGTGGCCAAGGAGATCGAACTGGCTGATCCCTTCGAAAATATGGGCGCTCAGCTTCTGAAAGAAGCCGCGACCAAGACCAACGACATTGCCGGTGACGGTACCACCACCTCCACGGTTCTGGCGCATGCCATGGTTACCGAAGGCCTGAAGAACCTGGCCGCCGGTGCCAACCCCATGCTGCTCAAACGTGGCATTGAAGCCGCTACCAAAGCGGTTGCCAAGGCCATCACCGACCAGGCCATCGAAGTGACCACCAAAGACGAAATCGCCAATGTGGCCTCGATTTCTGCGCAGGATCGGGTCATCGGTGAGCTGATCGCCGAGGTGATGGACAAAGTGGGTAAGGACGGCGTCATCACCGTTGAAGAGTCCAAAGGCCTTGAATTCGAGCAGGAATATGTCGAGGGTATGCAGTTTGATCGCGGCTACATCTCGCCCTATTTCGTCACCGATTCCGAGCACATGGAAGCCGTGATCAATGAGCCTTACATCCTGATCCACGACAAGAAGATCTCCGCCGCTGCCGATATTGTGCCCATTCTCGAAAAACTGGTTCAGATTGGTAAGCGCGAGCTGGTCATCATCGCCGAAGACGTAGACGGCGAAGCTCTGGCCACCCTGGTGCTGAACAAACTGCGCGGCATGCTCAATGTGCTGGCGGTCAAAGCCCCGGGCTTTGGCGATCGCCGCAAGGCCATGCTGCAGGACATCGCCGTGCTGACCGGCGGCGTGGTGATCTCTGAGGAAACCGGCCGCAAGCTGGAGTCGGTGGTGATCGCTGACCTGGGCCGCGCCGAGAAGGTGGTCTCTGACAAAGACAACACCACCATCGTGGGCGGCAAGGGTGACGAGAAGGCCATCAAAGGGCGCATCGAGCAGATCCGCGTGGAGATTGAAAAGACCACCAGCGATTACGACCGCGAGAAACTGCAGGAACGCCTGGCCAAACTCTCCGGCGGGGTTGCCATCATCCGTGTGGGCGCCGCGACCGAGACCGAGATGAAAGAAAAGAAACACCGCGTGGAAGACGCCCTCTCGGCCACCCGCGCGGCGGTTGAAGAAGGGATCGTGCCGGGCGGCGGTGTGGCTCTGGTGAATGCCATGAGCGCGCTGGACGGCATGAAGATGGAAAACGAAGACGAGCAGATCGGCGTCAACATCGTGCGCAAGGCGCTGGAAGTTCCCATGCGCAAGATTGCAGAGAATGCCGGTAAAGACGGCTCGGTGGTGGTGGAGAACGTCCGCCAGCGCCAGAAGGCCGAAAAGAGCAAATACATCGGGTACGATGTGCTCAAGGATGAGTATCTCGACCTGGTGAAGGATGGCGTCATCGATCCCGCCAAGGTGACCCGCGGGGCGCTCGAGAATGCCGCGTCCATCGCCGCGATGATCCTCACCACCGAGGCGCTCATCACCGACGTGCCCGAGAAGGAAAAGGCCCCGGCCAACCCCCCGATGCCTGAGTACTAAAATTAACTTCCTGACAGGTTCAGCCCCGAAGGCTTCGCAAGAAAACCTTCGGGGTTTTTCTTTTCCTCTTTTCTCCCGCAGGGAAGAAGCCGGAGGATGAGCATTTTTTCCAACCCGGGGTGGGGTTAAGTCAGGTATAATTTTTCTCATGGGTGCTTCCTTTTTATTCAGGCGATGGCTCGGCGTGCTGGGGGTGGGGCTGGCCATGCTGGTGGCCTGCAATCAACACCTTCCGACCGGGGAGACCCCTCCGGTTGTAGAAGGAACTTCGCCCCTTCCCACCCAGACCGTGCCCCCACCCACCCTTACCCCCACGCCGGTACCTCTGGCGCTCAGGGTGAACGGTGAGGGTGTGCCGCTGGCCGAGTTCCAGGCCGGGATGACGCAGATCCAGGCCGCCGTGCAAACCCTTGGAGAAACGCTCACCCCTGAAGAACAGCGCCGCCGCGTTCTGGATGATCTGATCGATACCACCCTGCTGGCACAGGCGGCCCGGGCGGCGGGGTATCAGGTGGATGAGGCTGCCCTCCAGGCACGCATGCAGGAAATTGTCACTGCGCAGGGCGGTGAAGCGGCTTTCGAGGCATGGCAGACGCAAATGGGGTACACCCCCGAGTCGTTTCGCAGTGCCCTGCGCAGGGGGCTTGAGGCCGCCTGGCAACGCGACCGAATCATCGATTCCGTTCCATCTTCAGCCGAACAGGTGCACGCGCGGCAAATTCTGGTATTGACGGAAGAGGCCGCCCGGCAGGTAAAACAACAGTTAGCGCAGGCTGGCGCGAATTTTGCAACCCTGGCCTTTGGGTATGATCTTTCCACCGGGGGTGACCTGGGCTGGTTCCCGCGGGGGTACCTCACCCAGCCAGCGGTGGAAGAAGCCGCTTTCAGCCTCCAGCCCGGTGAGATCAGCGATATTATCAAGACCGATTTTGGTTACCATATCCTTCAGGTGATCGCGCGTGAGGCTGACCGCCCGTTAGACCCGGAGGTGCGCCGGGCCCTGGGGCGTAAGGCGCTCAGTCAATGGCTGGAGGATCAGCGCCGGCAGGCTCAGGTGGAAGAACTGGTTCCCTGAAACCGACGAGGGGGGGAGGAGATCAGCATGGGAGTAGATGACGAGTTCATGGCTCTGGAAGAAACCGAGCCCGGGCCGCCTCGCCGGGGGCGCAGGCCCGGCGGGAGCGGTGCGTTCTGGGATCTGCTTACTCTCTTTCTCCTGGTGGGCATGGTGCTCCAGGGAGTGGTTTTTCTGCTCAT
>CAZDPQ010000227.1:0-2822 GCA_964507305.1 uncultured Oscillospiraceae bacterium | reverse complement strand
GAAAAAGTATGGGTGCGCGCCCGGAGAGACCGCCCTGGCCGGCGACCGGATCTACACGGACCTGGCGGCCGCGCGGAATGCCGGGATCACCGGCGTCGGCGTTCTGACCGGAGAATCCTCGTTCGAGGAGATGATGCGCGGCGATGCCGTGCCGGACTTTATTTTCGACAATCTGGGGGATGTCGCGGAGTATCTGTGAAAAAGGCCGCGCGGCCGACGGGAAGGAGGTGCCGGGGATGATACCCGTATCGCGCGAAGTCCGCCTGCTGACCGACAAACTCCGTGAAAACGGACGGGAGGCCTTCCTTGTGGGCGGCTGCATCCGGGACGCGCTCCTGCGGAAGGCTCCGAAAGACTATGATGTCGCGACGGACGCGGTGCCGGAGGAAGTCATCCGGATCTTCGCCGGATCCCGCGTGATCCGGACGGGGATCGCCCACGGCACGGTCACGGTGATCATCGACAACATCCCGGTGGAGGTCACGACATACCGGATCGAGGGCGAATACCGGGACAACCGGCGCCCCGCCCATGTCGCATTCACCGACTCGATCCTGCACGACCTTTCAAGAAGGGATTTCACGATCAACGCGATGGCCTACTCGGAGCAGGATGGACTGAAAGACCCGTTCGGCGGGCAGGCCGACCTGGAAGCCGGGATCATCCGGGCTGTCGGAGAGCCCGGCAGACGGTTCTCGGAAGACGCGCTGCGGATCCTGCGGGCGCTGCGGCTTGCTTCGGAGCTCGGGTTTACGATCGAGCCGGATACGGCAGAGGCCATGGACCGGTACCGCGGCAACCTGAGAAGTATCGCCGCCGAACGGGTCGCCGCCGAGCTGATGCGGATGCTCTGCGGGGAGCATATCCTGGAGGTTCTGCTCCGCTACCGGGAGATCCTGGCGGTCGTCCTTCCCGAATTGAGGCCGGCGTTTGATTTCGATCAGAAAAACCCCCACCACTGTTTTGATGTATACCGGCATCTCGCGGAAGTCGCTTCCCGCGTCCCGCCCGTCCCGCAGCTGCGTCTTGCCGGGCTGCTCCACGACATCGGAAAGCCGGGTTGTTTTTCCGTGGACGATGAAGGAACGGGACATTTCTACGGTCATTCCGCTGCGGGATGCGAGATCGCGAAGGCCGTGACGGAGCGGCTCCGTCTGGATATGAAAACCCGGAAGACCGTCGCGGACCTGGTGTACCGCCACGACCTGATCGTCGAGACGACCGAAAAAGCCGTCAAGCATATGATGAACCGCTATTCGCCGGAATTTTTCCTGCTGCTGCTGGATATCAAGCGGGCGGACGTGCTGGGGCAGCACCCCGACTACTGGTACCGACTGATCATCCTCGACGAACTCCGCCGGCTGTACGATGCGATCATGGAGGAAAAGTCGTGCTTTGCGGTGCGGGACCTGAAGATCGACGGGAACGACCTGCTCCGGGCCGGCGTCCCGGAGGGGCCGGAGATCGGTCGGATCCTCGGCGGATGCCTCAACGCGGTGATCGGGGGAAAGGTCGCGAATGCGCACGAGGCGCTGCTGGAATATGCTATAATGTACCATAAAACCGGGGAAGACGACGCGACAGGAGATCAGTGACTTGGACGGCGGATCACACGGCAGGAGCACCGGGGACAGACCCTTCTTTTTTGAAGGGGCTTTCGGTACATATTATGACAAGCGGCACCATGACGGCGCGCCCTGCGAGCTGGGGAATCTGCGCCGCCCCGACGCGGTCGCGCGGATCCATGCCGAATACATCGCCGCCGGGGCGGATGGGATCAAGACCAACACCTTCGGCGCGAACATCGTCAATTTTCCCGACCGGGATCTCCTGAGGCAGATTCTCGGGAGCGGGTGGGACATCGCGCAGACAGCGGTCCGCGGGACCGGCGTGCGCCTGTTCGCCGACATCGGGCCGATCTTCGCGGAGGACGACGGGACCGATGCCGCGCAAGAGTATGTCTTTCTGGCAGACGAATTCCTCCGGCTCGGCGCGGATGCTTTCCTGTTCGAGACCATGCCGGAGTACGACGCGCTCGTCCCGGCGATCCGACGGATCCGTTCTCAGGCGCCTGCGGCAGCCATCGCGGTTTCGTTCGCCGTCATGCAGGACGGCTACACAGCCAGGGGCCTTTATTACCGGGACCTGATCGCGCTGGCGAGGAAGGATCCCGATATCGATGTCTGCGGGTTCAACTGCCTGTGCGGGCCCGGCCACATCAGCCGGCTGATCCGGGATCTGCCGCCGGACGGCAAGCCGCTCTGCGCGATGCCGAATTCGGGCTATCCGTCGACCGTCGGCGGGCGCACGGTCTATATCGACAATGTAGATTATTTCTCGGAAAAGCTGCGGGAGCTCCGCGGACTGGGCGTCGAATACCTCGGCGGATGCTGCGGCACGACTCCGGAGCATATCCGGACGGCCGTCGCATCGATCGGGAGCCGCCGCGCCCCCGCGTCCGGGGAGCGCGCCGCCGGGGCGCAGCCGGCCGAGGCCCCGGCGCCCGGGAGCGGCGCGCCTGCCGCGCCGCAGCCCAACGCGTTCCTCGAGAAGCTGCGGTCCGGCCGGAAGGTCCTGGCCGTCGAGATCGACCCGCCGGCCGACACCGGCGCGGACTACTTCGTCGGCGCGGCGCGGCGCGCGGCGGCGGCGGGAGCGGACATCATCACGGTCGCCGATTCGCCGCTGGCCCGCTCGCGAGCCGACAGCGTCATCCTGGCGGCCAAGGTCCGCCGCGAGACCGGCGTCGACGTGCTGCCTCACATGTCCTGCCGCGACCGCAATCCGATCGGCATCAAGGCCTCGCTTCTCGGCGCGTCGAT
>CAZDPQ010000226.1:0-2829 GCA_964507305.1 uncultured Oscillospiraceae bacterium | reverse complement strand
GATTGCCCGCGTCCGACGAGTACGGGATATGTCCGTGCACGATCATCTGGTAGAAAGGGACTTCCTCGTCGTTGATGTTCGTGTCGGAGGATTCGGTCGGGATGTCATAAAGCCTGTCGGCGTATTTCAGCACATATTCATTCCCGCCTTCGACCGTCAGCTCCCGCTCGCTTTTCTTGACATCCGACAGCACGGTTTCCCATTGCATGACCGTGTCTGTTCTCGAGCGGTAGATCCCGCCGGAATAATCCGGAAAGGTAAAGCGTCCGAGTCCTTCCAGTGATGCCCCGATCCCTGTCGGGATCCACAGCCTGTTCAGGAGATCGGCGATCTTTTTCGCCGTAGACTTGCTGTTGAGCAGGAAGCGGGTGTTGGCGAAATTGGAGAACGGCAGGCTGTTCCCGAGATATACCACATCGGTGCGCTGGGAGAATTTGCCGTTCTCCGCGGCGGCGAGCATCGCATTGGCCTGGGTGAAAAGCGTCAGGCCGTTGGTTTTCGCAAAGCCGGCCAGCCGGTCCAGACCGTTCAGTCCGCCGAGACGCCGCTCGACGGGCCATGTGATCGGGAATCTGCCGTACCCGCCGGCCGACCAGCCCTTGAGGCTGGCCTGGATGTCGAAAACCTCGCTGTCCAGGAACTGCTGCAGGATCTCCTGTGCGTTTTCGAATGTCGTCATCGCGATGAATTTGTCGAACAGCAGCCTTTGCTCCGTGATCCCGCAGAAGAGATCGAGGGCAAGCGGAGTCCGCGGACCGCAGACCGTATTCAGCCGGCCGCTGTCCAGCAGGTACCCGCGGTAGCGGTTTGCCATCCCGGAATAATCCGCATCCTGCCCGTGCAGGAACTGGTACCTCACCTCGAAACTCTGCCCGCTGATGGTTTTGTCCACCTTGGTGCCCTTCTTGATGTTCGAGGTGTCCTGCCCGGCGGAGATGTTGGATAAGATGATGTCGAAGGTGTTGCGGTACCGGAATTCGAATGCGGCCCGGTTGACCGGAAGGATGTGCCCTTCCGGCGAAACGTTGATCGAGGTGTCCGCCGCGCCCTCGGTGACATACGCCAGATAGGCTGCGTCGTTCTTTTTCAGCCCGAACAGCGGCAGGCTTGCCGTGTTCCCGCCCGGATCGGCCGACAGGGAGCTGTCCCCAGCGTAGGTGTAGAAATTGCCGATGGAGGTGGTCTCGGGCCCGTAGACATTCCAGCTGAGCGTCGTCAGGTTGTTCGGGCGGTTATTGTAGTTTTCGTAGCGCAGAAGGCTGCCGCAGCCGTCCGGATACAGGATGTACCCCTCGTCGGCATGGCCGGCCGCGCCGAAGCAGGGCAGCAGCTCGAGCGCCATCAGGAGGTTGCGCGTCTTTTCGGTGATTTTATCCGCCGGGATCCGCAGGACCAGGCAATCGTTGTCCACGGTGATCTCGAGGTCGATTTTCATGCTCAGCAGCGTGAAGTTGTAATGGATCGCGATCCCTCCGGGGATCCGGCTGGTCGTGACATCTTTTTTCTCAAGGCTGCTGTAGACCTTGTTGAGCTTCCCCTCGTTGGATTTCACATCAGTGTAGACGATCCCCAGCAGCGAATCCAGATTGCTTTTCAGCATCGGGCTGAGTTTCTCCATCCCGTACTTTTCTTTATCCGTGACCGAACTCCACCAGGCGCCGCCGGTCTTGTCCAGCACCCCGATCCCGTCGGCTGTCTTATTATAGTAGAGCTGCAGGGCATCCGTTTCCGCATAGAGCTCGAATCCTTCGTGCGCGGGAGCCCCGGTTTCGGCCGCGGAAGAAAATGCGGCCGCGGAGACCAGGGGAATGAGCCCGGCCAGCAGCAGGCACAGCAGCTTTTGTTTCATCGTCGATCGCATGTTTTTCCCTTCCTTTATAATTTAGACATCCTGATTTCGCGGAACAGCCCGACGATAAACTCGATAAGCTGGGCGATCAGCGACAGGATCAGCAGCACGGATATCCAGGCCAGGACAACCGTGATGATGCTGATTGCGGCGGAAAAGACCGTCTTGCGGATGGTGTAATTGTTCATCACCTTGATGCTCATCAGGAAAAGGATCCCGATCCAGAGCCAGGTGATTTTAATGAAGAACGTAAATAGTCCTTCCTCGTTCCTGCACATGATGTTCGACAGGGCGGCGAGCGGCAGGTTGATCAGGATGTAGGGGATCATGCAGAAGGACATCGACAGGAAAATCTCGTCCAGTCTGGATTCGCCGCCGACGATCGAGGTGATGGCGAAAAACGCGATGACAAATGTGATAAACGGCAGGAGAATCTTGATGATCTCAAACCAGATGTTCGCGTCCCGCGGGTCGATCGACACGAGCGGATAATGAAGGATGAAGATATAGATCAGCCGCGTCGCAACGACCCCCAGCAGGATGGCTGCGCCGGCCAGGACATTGACATGCCCCCTCAGCCTCCGGAAAAGCCGGAAGGTGTCGATCGGATGGAAAACAACGCCGAGCGACAGGGACAGGGTGTTCCCGAATGTGTGGCGGTCCGGAGCGCCGGATTCGATCTTCGCGATCGCGGCGTTCGCCCGTCTGCGGAGAAAGACCGCAGCCGCTCCCGCCAACAGGGCCAGCAGCGCGAATCCGGCGATGACGAAGATGAAATTCCCCCTGAAGATCGTATGCCGGTATTTGGCGAAGGCCTTGGAGTAGTCGATCCTGTCTCCGGCATATCGGAACTGCTTCATGGCATCTGTCCACTTTTCCTGTTTATAGAGGGCTTTTGCCATGCCGATGTTTGCCAGCTGGTAGTTTTCCCCCGTAACCAGCACTTTTTCCCACATGGCGTAGGATCCCGCGTAATCCCC
>CAZDPQ010000225.1:0-2852 GCA_964507305.1 uncultured Oscillospiraceae bacterium | reverse complement strand
AAACCGAGCCCTTGAGCATCGGGACGATGTCCAGGTAAAATTTCAGCACCTCGAGCGCGCCGAAGCACAGGGAGCCGATGATCGCCTTGATCGGATCCCAGCGGACGAAAATCACGAGGGCGACCACGATCCAGCCGCGTCCCGCCGTGATGTTGTCGACCCAGGAGCCGATGTGGATCATGGACATGTACAGGCCCGCGAGCCCGCACAGGGCGCCGCCCGACAGGACGTACAGGTATTTGGTGAAAATGACGCGGATGCCTGCCGTATCGGCCGCGTAAGGGTTTTCGCCGACCGCGCGGAGGCTCAGGCCGGAACGGGTGCGGTACAGGAAGACCGCCAGCAGGGCGGCAAGGATGAAGACGCCGTAGATGAAGATATTGTGCTGCAGGAACGCGATGCTGATGAATTTCATCACCGGCCCGATCACCCGGATATTCTCGATGCCGCTGATGTCGGCATTCAGGGGCTTCATCGCGAAGAACGCGGCGATGTTCTTCGGTGTCGTCTCGGCGGAAACGGACTTGCCGAGGGTGTTCGCGAATCCCGTGCCGAAGATGGTGAGGGCCAGTCCGGTGACGACCTGGTTGGTCCTCAGCGTGACCGTCAGGATCCCGTACAGGAAGGAGCCGAAGCCGGCGGCGAGCATCGCGCCGAGGAAAGCCAGGAGGATGCTGTGGGTGCGTACAGCGACCAGGAATCCGGCGGAGCCGCCCATCAGCATCAGGCCTTCCACGCCCAGGTTGAGGTTGCCCGCCCGCTCCGTGAGAGATTCGCCGAGGCAGCCGACGAGAAGCGGGATGCTGACCCGGATCGCGGAAGCGATGAAAAGGGCTACGGTGACATACAGAAGATTGTCGCTCACGGAGCACCTCCCGCATCCGGTCTGCCGGAGTCATTGCCGCCGTCTGCGGCGGCTCGGCTCCTGCGTCTGTCAAACACGATCCGGTACCGGATGAAAAACTCGCTCCCGAGCGCGAAAAACAGGATCAGCCCCTGGATGATGTCGGTCACGGCCGACGGGATCCCCATGCGGAGCTCGACAGACATCGCTCCCTGCTGCATGGCCGCGAACAGGAGGGAGACGACCACCATCACCGGGGCGGAAAGCATCGAAAGCCAGGCGATGATGATCGCGGTGAACCCGTCGCCCCCGCCGATCGCCTCGGACAGCGTATACGACATGCCATTGAGCTTGATCATGCCGGCCAGGCCGGACAGGGCTCCGGAAAGCAGGACCCCCGTCAGGATGACCTTTTTCACATTCATCCCCGCGTAATTCGCGGTGTTCACGCTTTCGCCGACGACCTTGATTTCATAGCCTTTTTTCGTGCGGCGCAGGAAAACATAGACCAGGACAGCCGCGGCGAGGGCCACGATCCATCCGGCGTGGATCCCGAATACTTTCGGCAGCCTGGCCTGGACCGGGATCGAGGCGATCTTGGGGAATCCCATCGAAGCCGGGTCCTTCCACAGCACCGCCCTCAGATACAGGATGAATTTGATCGCGATGTAATTCATCATCAGGGTGAAAAGGGTCTCATTCGTGTTGTAAAAGGCCTTGAAAATGCCCGGGATCAGCGCCCACAGGGCGCCGCCCGCCATCCCAGCGGCTGCCATCGCCAGGATCAGGACCGTGCCGCCGGTGTCCTGCGGCAGGACCCTCGTGACCCAGGTCGCCGACAGGGCGCCCATCAGCAGCTGGCCTTCGGCTCCGATGTTCCAGAACTTCATGCTGAACGCGATGG
The DNA here is from genome assembly GCA_964507305.1 of uncultured Oscillospiraceae bacterium. Taxonomy (GTDB): domain Bacteria; phylum Bacillota; class Clostridia; order Saccharofermentanales; family UBA5734; genus JAQVYV01. Next base: position 1,104 of record CAZDPQ010000225.1, on the reverse strand, counting down.
AGATGCCGAGCGCGAGGATCAGGTACGGGATCGCGATGTTGATCGTATTGCGGATGCCGTAGTCGCTGCCGAGCGACCCACGGACCATGGCGGAAAACGTCTCCAGGGGGCTGAATCCCATGAGGGCGATCATAAGGCCGGACGCGGCCAGGGCCAGGACGATCGAGAACAGTCGGATCAGGTTCGCCCGGATGCCGCCCAGATCATCTTTTTTTGCGATGCGGACGGTCATACGGCATCCTCCTCCGCCGGCGGCAGGCCGCGCGGCGCAGCCTCTTCCGCCCTCTTGAACGGATCGTCCGAAGCCATCATGAACCCGAGTTCTTCCTTCGTCGCCGTCCGTGCGTCGACGATCCCCGTGACCTTGCCGGAGTTCAGCACCAGGACCCTGTCGCACAGCTCGAGCAGGACGTCCAGGTCTTCGCCGATGTAGAGGACCGCCACGCCGTTTTTCTTCTGCTCGTTGAGCAGGTCGTAGATCGTATAGGAGGAGTTGATGTCGAGGCCCCTCACCGCGTACGCCGTGATCAGCAGCTTGGGCGACAGGCTGATCTCCCGGCCCAGGATGACTTTCTGGATATTGCCTCCGGAGAGCTTGCGCACCGTATGGAAAATGCCGGGGGTGCTGATCTCGAGCCTCCTGACGATCTCCTCCGCCTTCGCCCGCGCCGGCCTGCGCCGCAGGAACGGCCCCCGGTGGAACGCATAGTCCTTGAGCATGATGTTGTCGGCGATATCCATCGATGCCACGAGGCCCATGCCAAGGCGGTCCTCTGGGATGAAGCTCATGCTGACCCCCATCCGGATGATCTCGCGCGGGGTCTTGCCGATGATCGAATCCCCGTGGAACCGGATCTCGCCGGAAACATTGCGGCACAGCCCCGCGATGGATTCGCACAGCTCCTTCTGCCCGCTACCCGCGAGGCCCGCCACGCCGAGGATCTCCCCGTGCGCCAGGTCGAATGAGACATTCTCGAGCAGGGGGAATCCGAAGGCGTCGCGCACCGTCAGGCCGCGCACCTCCAGGCAGCGCTCCAGCCCTCCGGCCGGCGGCCGGCGGATGGACAGCTCGACGCTGCGGCCCACCATCATCTCGACCAGCTC
>CAZDPQ010000224.1:0-2931 GCA_964507305.1 uncultured Oscillospiraceae bacterium | reverse complement strand
TTTGCCCGCTTTTTTTTGATCGTCCATTGTCCGCAGGAATTCGCGGGAGGCTTGCGGATCCAGCCCAGAAAGTGGTTCGTCCAATAATAAAATATCCGCCTGGATTGACAGGATGGAAGCCAAAGCTACCTTCCGCTTCTCGCCGCCGCTGAGCGTGGAGGTCAGGCGGTCTTTGTATTCATCGAAGTCCAGGCCGGCCACTTGCATGGCACTGCGCACGATATCTTCTAGGCGCCCCCGATATCCTAGATGACGAGGCGCATAAGCGATCTCATCTCCAATATATTGCTCGAAAATTTGGTCTTCAGGTTGCTGAAAGGCCAGCGCGGCTTTTTTGCGCAGTGCCATGATGTCCAGCCTGCTGTCGCTGGTATCCAATCCGGCGACCAATACGCGCCCGGATTGAGGCCGGTATAAACCGTTAATGTGCTGCAGAATGGTAGACTTGCCTGCCCCGGTTGCTCCGATCAGGGCATGCACTTTGCCCTGATCTACCTGTAGATTCAAGTGATCCAGAGCAGGCTGGGCGAGGGGAGTGCCAGCCATATAAGTGAAGGATAAATCCTCGATTGACACAATTGGTTGGTTGGATGTGGCGGAGTGTTTCGTGGACCGGGAATGAGACTGTTCTCCTGAATAGCCTGGCAGGGATTCAAGTAAGGTCTCTTCCGATTGTGGGTTTGGTTGCAGATCAGGAAAATACCTGATCAATTTTGATGCTGCCATTGTTGCCGGCGGCAGATCCAGTCCAAGCGCGGGTAAATCACGGTTATTGGAAAAAACCTTGGATGGGCTGTCATCCAACGCGATTTCGCCGTGATGCAGGACAATCACGCGCTCTGCAAACGCAGCTTCCTGCATCAAATGAGTGATCAGTATGACGGTGATTCCTTGCCGGTTCAAATCCCTGATCTGCGCCATCACCATTTCACGCCCGATCGGATCCAGCATAGCGGTTGTTTCGTCAAAGATAACGCAGCGCGGCTGCATCGCAAGCACGCCCGCCAAAGCCAGCCGTTGGGTTTCACCGGCGGACAACTGGAAAGATGACCGCTGCCGGTAATGTGCCAACCCCGTGCGAAATAACGCGTCATTCACCCTGGCTTTGATCTTGGCAGGTTCCAACCCCAGGTTTCCCGGTCCGAATGCAGTGTCTTCTTCTACAGTAGTTGCGACGATCTGGTTCTGCGGACGTTGAAAAACAAGTCCAACTTGCGATCGGATCAATGTGTGAAAACCATACTCGCGCGTGTCCATGCCCGCGATCAAAACCCTGCCGCGCTCTGGCAGCAGCAGCGCATTCAACAATTTGGCCAATGTGCTTTTGCCGGAACCATTGGCTCCGATGAGCGCTACGAATTCTCCGGCATGGATAGTTAATTTGATATTGGTGAGGACAGCTTTAGAAAGAGAACTATCATTGGGATAGGTGAAATGGACATTCTCCAGATGGATCAATGCGGACATGCTCCGATTGTATCGGAAAAACAGTAAAAAAGATTATTAAATTATTCCTGCAATCAGGCCGATTCCTGCTCGAATAACCATTGGCGGATTCTGATCTCGATTTGGTCGCGTACCTGACGGAAGAATTCCAGCTTGTCGTGTTCGCTCCCTTCGAATGCCGCCGGATCGTCGAAAGGCCAATGCAGCCGTTGACCAATCCCCGGGAAGATCGGGCAACGTTGTTCCGCTTTACTGCATACTGTTATCAGGTAACTGAAATGGACCTTCCCCAGATAAGTGGTCAATGGTTTGGCATATTGACCGCTGGCGTCAATTCCGATCTCCTGGAGAACCTGGATGGTCATGGGGTGAATGACGCTGGGGTCAAGGCCGGCGCTGTGAACTTCAAAGCGATCACCGGCCATTTTCCGCAGCAAAGCCTCAGCCATCTGGCTGCGGGCTGAATTTCCTGTGCAGAGAAATAAGACACGTTCTTTTTCCATAATTTATTTATAACCTCAAAAGATTAACAGCGAGTTATGAATTTTTTATGATTGGGTTAATCTGCATGTAGACGATTTCAAACAACTTCCATCCATTCAATGATCTCTTCCTTCACCGGAACACGACCGAGAGATTTTACTTGTTCATCGATAACCAGCGTCGGGGTTTCCAGGCTCTTGTGCCTCATGATTTCAGACATATTTTATTAGGTCCAGTTAGGCCTCCAGTTGGCAGACGCACGCTTCGCCATTCTTGATCTGATATAAAATTATTTAACCAGAATGGGTGGTTGATTTGGCAAAACAAGGAACCGATTTTAGCGAATGAAGCTTTTTGAGATATATTTTAAATGCTGAATAAAAAACTAGAAAAAAAACGAGCCTGATTTTTCTTTCAGGCTCGTTTTGGATTCAATTTATCGAATCATGTGCTGTCGAATATCGACCTTATCCAGCCGCAGAACCAGGTAAAACGAAATAGCTGCGCCGAGCAAACCGAAAATCGTAAAAGAGGGATTAAAAACCCCTGCTTCACTGAAAGCGGTAGAGAGCAACATCATCAACCGGATGATCACATTCATTCCGCTCAGGAAGATCATGAATGTCAAGGCTTTGGCATAACCCTGCCAGAGCAGGAATCCCAGCAGGAAGAAAACCAGCAGCACCACCCAAAGCAGCGAAAATACACTAGCCAGGGTTGCTGGTTCATAAAATAGAACTCCTATGATCGGCAGGATGAAGAAGAAAAAAACTTTTTTGAAAGTGCTCATAATAATTTTCCTTTCTCCCTAACCACCCAGGTATGCCTGGATAACTGACGGATTTTCCATGACTTCCCTGGCGTTACCCTGCAGAACGATATTGCCGGTTTCCAGCACGTATGCGCGGTCGGCGATGGACAGCGCCATTTTGGCGTTTTGTTCGACTAGCAGGATGCTGGTACCTTGCTTGTTGATTTCGCGGATGATCTCGAAGATCTGTT
>CAZDPQ010000223.1:0-3049 GCA_964507305.1 uncultured Oscillospiraceae bacterium | reverse complement strand
GGCGGTCTTTTATTTCATCCGTTCGGACTTTTCCGGCAGCATCCCGCTGTCCATCGCGGCCGGGCTGATCCTGGCTCTCCTCGCGTATGCCATCCGGTCGCGCGTCCTGGAGGAATGGCTGACGGACCTTTTCGTCCTGGGCATCCCGGTGATGGTGATCTACGACGCCCTGATCGTTCCGCTTTTCAAATCGTTCGGGCTTGACACGAAGCTTTTCTATCCATACATCGACATCCCGGGCAGTTCGCTTTTCATGGGCATCGGCCTCCTGCAGCTTCCGGTCTGGCTGTGGGGCATCCTCACGGCGCTCGCCGCCGTGGTCCCCGCGGTGTTTTTCATCGCGGGCGATTCAGGGAAAAGGAGGTAGGATCGCCGATGGACGTTCTGGAAGAGATCCGGGAGCTCCGGAGGAAAATCGAGCATCATGCGCAGCTTTATTACGAAAAGGACGCACCCGAAATCAGCGACTTCGAGTACGACGCGATGCTCCGGAGACTCGAGGAATTGGAGGCGGCCTATCCGTTGTTCGCATCGCCCGATTCCCCCACGGCGAAGGTCGGCGGGGCGCCGGCGAAGGAGTTCGGCAAGGTCACGCACAGCCAGCCGATGCTCAGCCTGACGGATGTGTTCAGCGAGGAAGAGCTCAGGGGATTCATGACACGGCTCGAGGCCGAAGCCGGAGAGATCGACTATATCGTGGAGCAGAAGATCGACGGGCTGTCCGTTTCGCTTGAATACGCGGACGGGGCGCTGGTGCGGGCATCGACGCGCGGCGACGGGGTCACGGGCGAGGATGTCACGGCCAATGTGCGCACGATCCGGACGGTGCCGGCGCGGATCCCCGAACGCCTGCCTTTCCTTGAGGTGCGCGGTGAAGTGTTCATGAGCACCGGGGCGTTCGAGAAGCTCAACGAGACCCAGGAGATCCTGGGCGAAAAAGTGTTCGCCAACCCGCGCAACGCGGCGGCGGGCTCGCTGAGGCAGCTCGATCCGTCGGTCACGGCGCAGCGGAGCCTCGACCTCCTGATCTTCAGCATTCTCGGCCTGGAGGGGAAAACCTTCCGGACCGACTCCGAGAGCCTTCAATGGCTGCAGGAGCAGGGATTTCCCGTGATCCCGCGGAAAGTCTGCCGGGGAGCGGACGCGGCGGCGGAAGCCGTGCGGGAAATCGGCGAGACGCGCGGGACGCTGGACCACGGCATCGACGGAGCGGTCGTCAGCGCGGACGCTCTGGCGCTGCGGACGGAGCTGGGCGCGACGAGCAAGGTCCCGCGCTGGGCGGCGGCGTACAAGTTTCCGCCTGAGCAGAAGGAGACCGTCATCGAGGAAATCACGGTGCAGGTCGGCAGGACCGGCAAGGTCACGCCGCTGGCCCGGCTGAAGCCCGTGCGGATCGCGGGATCGACCGTTTCGCGGGCGACCCTGCACAATGAGGATTATATCCGCGACAAGGACATCCGGCAGGGGGACACCGTCCTGATCCAGAAGGCGGGCGATGTCATCCCGGAGGTCGTCAGGGTGGTGCCCGGCAGGAGGCATTCGGACAGCGTGCCGTTCGTCATGCCGGCCGTCTGCCCCGAATGCGGGGCGCCGGTCGTGAGGGAGAACAACGAAGCGGCGAGCCGCTGCACGGGATCCCAGTGCCCCGCCCAGCGATTCCGGCATCTGGTGCATTTCGTATCCAAGGACGCGATGAACATCGAAGGGCTGGGGCCGTCGATCCTGGACATGCTTCTTGAGAAGGGGCTGATCACCGGCGTCGCGGACATTTACACGCTGCCGGACAAGCGCCGCGAACTGGCGTCGCTGGACCGTTTCGGCGAAAAGTCGGCCGACAACCTGATCCGCTCGATCGAGCGGTCCCGGTCCCATTCGCTCGAACGCCTGATCACGGCCCTGGGGATCCGCAACATCGGCGTCCGGGCGGCCGCGGTCCTGGCGCAGCGCTTCGACTCCATGGACGCGCTGATGGAGGCCGGCTTTGACGATCTGGTCTCCCTGACCGATTTCGGAGCGGTGAGCGCCGAGTCCGTCCTGTCGTTTTTCGCGCAGCCGCAGACGCGCGAGCTGATCGCGAAGCTCAAGGAGTACGGAGTCGGCATGCAGTCGAGGATCCTGGAGAGCCGGAAGTCCGATCGGCTCGAAGGGCTGACCTTCGTGCTCACCGGAACGTTGGAGGGCATGACGCGCGAAGAAGCAGGCGCGCTCATCCAGTCGCACGGGGGCAGGGTGTCGGGCAGCGTGTCGAAAAAGACGGATTACGTCCTGGCGGGCGAGGAGGCGGGCGGCAAGCTGGATAAAGCAAACGCGCTCGGCGTGAAGGTCATCGGCAGGCAGGAGTTTCTGGACATGATTGCGGAAGGGGAAAAGGGATGACCGGGGAGGCTGCGGCGTGGCGCTGAGATATTCCGGTAAAGACAGGGCCGGCGTCGGGGATGCGGTGCGGGAACGGATCGCGGGGATCCGCTGCTGGCTGCTCGACATGGACGGGACCGTGTCGCTCGGGGAGGAGATGATCTACGGCGCGGAGCGGTTTTTCGCGGCACTCGGGGACCGGCGGTTCCTTTTCCTGACCAACAACTCCTCACACAGCGTGGCGCATTATGTGGCGCGGATGAACCGGATCGGCATCCCGACGGACCGGGACGAGGTGCTGACGTCGACCGACGCGCTCCTGATGGAGCTTGACCGGGCGTATGGGAGGCCGGTAGCAGCGTTCCCGGTCGGGACGCCCGATTTCGAGGAAGAGCTTTCGGCGGGCGGAGTCCTGCTGGAGCACGGAATGCGCGGGGATATCGATATGGTGCTGGTGGGATTCGACACGACCCTCACCTACGCCAAGCTCGACGCCGCGTGCGATTATATCCGGGCCGGCGCCCCCTGGTACGCGGCCAACCCTGATCGGGTCTGCCCCCTGGCGGACGGCCGGGTGCTGCCGGACTGCGGGGCGGTCATCGCGTTTCTGGAGGCCTGCACGGGGACGCACCCTGTGAAAGTGATCGGCAAACCGGACCCGTCGATGATCCGGATGGCGATGAAAAAGTATGGG
>CAZDPQ010000222.1:0-3099 GCA_964507305.1 uncultured Oscillospiraceae bacterium | reverse complement strand
CCGGTGACCGACCTCTGGATGGTGGATATCAAACATCTCGATGGCGAAAAACATCGTCAGGCGACCGGGGTATCGAACCGGCAGATTCTGGAGAACATCCGCCGCCTGGCAGAAACGGGCCGGGTGCTCGTCCTTCGGATTCCGGTGGTGCCGGGGGTCAACGATACTCCCGCGGAAATCGGCGCCATTGCCGAATTCGCGCAAACGCTGAACCTCCGGCGCGCCCGGCCTGCGCCGCCCCTTTCGCTGGAATTGCTCCCCTTTCATCGGCTGGCCGGGGAGAAATACCGCAGCCTGGGCATGGATGACGCCGCGGCAGAGCTCACCCCGCCGACAGCGGAACAGATGGCCTCTCTGGTCGCGGCGGCCAACCGCTATTCCATTCACGTCATCAGCCGATGAGCCAGCGATATCGCCTTCCACGCCGATTGATCCTCCGAGTGGCGTATGACGTCCTGCGTAACCGCCCGCGCAGCCTCCGCCCCGATGCCCTTACGGCGCTCTCCACGTTAGAGAAGCCGCCGCTGGTCGCCGGGCTGGAGAACCTTTCGTCCGGCCCCGGCCTGCTGGTGCTCAACCACTATTCCCGCCCCGGGCTGAACGTCTGGTGGGGGGCGCTGGCGCTCAGCGCGGCGCTGCCGGGTCCGTTGCACTGGGTGATGGCCGGAGGCTGGACCTACCCCGACTGGCTGCGCCGGGCTACCCTTGAGCCGTTGACCGCCTGGGCTTTTCACCGACTGGCGGCCGTTTACGGCTTTACTGCCATGCCCCCCATGCCGCCGCGCCCGCATGAACAGGCGGCGCGGGCTGTGGCGGTTCGGCGGGTAGTGGCTTGGCTGCGCTCTCATCCTGAGGGTTTTGTGGCCCTTTCGCCCGAAGGACGCGACATTCCCGGCGGGGCGCTGGGGTGGCCGCCGCCGGGTACCGGCCGCTGGATCGCTCACCTGGCCGGGCTGGGGGCCGCTCTCTGGCCGGTGGGGGTATGGGAAGAAGAAGAACGGCTGTGCCTGGCTATTGGGAAGTCCGTGACGCTTGACTTACGCTGCGGCGATAAGAATGAACTGGACCGCCACGTTTCGCGGCAGGTGATGCAGGCCATTGCCCGTCTGCTGCCGCCGGAAATGCGCGGGGAATTTTCCGCACCGGCCCCTGTGGAGTACAATGGGAGAGCGGCATCACCGGCCGCCCCTTACAGGATGCGACATGAAAATTGAACCTTTTGCCCTCGAACGTTATTTTGCCCGGCATGAGTTTTCTGCGCGTTACCTGCTCAGCCCCTCTGATTGTGAAAGCTGGCGGATGACCGACCTGCTCGCCCTGGCCGACGCCGAAACGCGCCTGCTCTGGGAAGACCTGCGCCTGGGGTATACCGAGTCGGAAGGTCATCACCTCCTGAGGGAAGAAATTGCCCGGCAGTATGCCCCGCTTACGGCGGCGCAGGTGCTCACGGCGGCACCTGAGGAGGCGATTTTCATCGCCATGAACGGGCTTCTCGAGACGGGCGACCGCGTGGTGGCGCTGGAACCGGCGTATCAGTCACTCCACGAAGTAGCGAGGGCCGTTGGCGCCCGGGTAGAGGGCTGGCCGCTGGAGGCGCAGGAGGGGCGCTGGGCGCTCGATCTGAACCGGCTGGAAGACCTGCTCCGTGCGCCCACCCGCCTGGTGGTGGTGAATTTTCCCAATAACCCCACCGGTTATCTGCCCACACCCGGAGAGTGGCAGGCGATCCTCTCTCTGGTCAGCCGCTCCGGGGCGTTTCTCTTCTCGGATGAAATGTACCGCCTGCTCGAATACGACCCCTCCGGGCGGCTGCCTCCGGCATGCGTTCAATACGAACGGGCGATCAGCCTGGCGGGGCTTTCTAAGGCGTTTGGTCTGCCCGGCCTGCGCACGGGCTGGCTGGCCTGCGCCGATGCGGCGCTGCTGGGGAAGTTTCAGGCTTTTAAGGATTACACCACCATCTGTTCCAGCGCGCCTTCGGAGGTGCTTTCGATCATCGCTCTGCGTTCGCAGGAGGTCATTGTGGCGCGCAACCTGGCCATTGTGCGCGAGAATCTCGCCGCCGCGCGCGCCTTCTTTGGCGCTCAGGGGGGGCGTTTTGAATGGATGGATCCCTGCGCCGGTTCGGTGGCCTTCCCGCGCTGGCTCGGCGATCAGCCTGTGGAAGAACTGGCCGAAGAAGTGGTCACCCGCGCCGGAGTGATGATGGTGCCCGGGAGCATGTTCCATTATAGCGGAGGGCACTTCCGCGTGGGGCTTGGACGTCAGAACCTGCCTGAGGTGTTGGGCGCGCTGGGGCGGTATCTGGGTTGAGAGGGGTTCCGGCGATGCGTTTTCGGCCCGCTTTCCCGGACGCGGCAATTTACCGCCTTTTGAAAGAACACTTTGACCTCACGCCGGGCGAACTGACCTTTTTGCCCCTCGGTGAAGACAGCTGGGTTTACCGCGCCCGTTGCGCTGATGGCTCTGCCTGGCTGGTCAGGCTTAAACAGGACGCCGGGCAGGACGCGCTTGAGGTTTCGGCCTGGCTGCGTTACGATGCCGGGCTGGAGTGGTTGGTGGTGCCCTGCCCATCGCGAACTGGCCGGTACGCAGTGCCGGCAGGGGAGTTCTGGCTCACCCTTACCCCCTGGATTGACGGCCCGGAGTTGATGGCGCGCGGACTGACCGCCGGTGACGGGAAGAAAATTGGCCGGTTGCTGGCTCAGCTGCATGCGGCTACGGGTAAATTGCCCCCATCGCTCCGCAGGCGGCTGCCGCAGGAGACCTTTTGCCGGCACCGAGTCACGGCTCAGAAGGTATTGCAGGCCGCAACCAACCCCTGGCCTGCCGGTTCCCTTCAGGCCGCCCTGTCGGCGTGGATTGGCGAGAAGGAATCGCTCATCCATCGCGCGCTTCGAGCGGCGGAAGAACTGGGCGAACGCCTGCGCAAACAGCAGACCTCTCTGGCGCTCTGCCACGCCGATTTTCACGCGGCCAATATCCTGGTTGGCGAGGATGGGCGCTGGGCTGTGATCGACTGGGATGGCCTGATGCTTGCTCCCCCGGAGCGCGACCTGGGTTTCTGGTGCGATTCTCCCGTCTGGGAGGAGGTGGCCC
>CAZDPQ010000221.1:0-3112 GCA_964507305.1 uncultured Oscillospiraceae bacterium | reverse complement strand
CAGCCTGGAAGAATTCTTGTCCAGTAAGCAGCCCCTGTTTTTATAAATGCAGGCAAGCGGGTACGGATATCGGTACACTACCGTTTCCAATGGATGCAGTATTTCTCCATATTCTCCGCAATCGCCCGGATGTTGGCTGCCGGCACATTTCCGTGGATCCAGGCGAAGACCATGAGGCCGCCTTCGGGGCGCGCCAGTCGTTCGACGGATGTGCGTATCTGATCCTCGATGTCCTCCGGCGTGCAGAATTCGAACATCTGCCTGTCCAGATCCAGCAGGATCACGATTTTCCCGATGTAGTACTTCGCAATGCCTTCGAGCGTGCACGCGCGGAACTGCGGATCATGCGCCGTCACGCCGCATTCGGCCAGGTCGTCCGCCAGAGGCGCGATATTGCCGTCGGAGGACAGACGCACGCGGATCCCGGCGTCCCGGCACATCCCGAACAGGTCGCGGAACATCGGCTTCAGGTATCGGCGGAAATGGGCCGGGCTGATCATGGTGCTTGTCTGCGTGCCGAAATCCGTGTGGAATGCAAGCTCGTCGATGTTGCCGCAGCCGATCCATTTCCGGACCAATCCTCGTTCATATTCCCACACGATGTCGCGTATCCGGATAAGCTGCTCGTTTTCTTCGCCGAAATCCAGCATCAGCCGGTCGAACCCACGCAGAAAATACATCCGGTCGAACAGCCGGCCGCCGAACATGGACACCAGTTCGCCTCTGGCCCTCTGCGCCGCGCACTCCCGGGCGCAGGACTCCCAATCCACGGGATGGCCCCAGTCATCGGTATCGGGCGAGGGAGCGCTGTAGGATGCAAAGGCCGAATCGTCGGACAAAGGATGGCCGGTGACCTGGCCTTCGGCACCCAGATGATTGTTGGTCCACACGCAGCCCCAGGAATCCGCATAGATGCCCGGCGCGTAAGGGATCGGAAGGGTTTCCGGTGAAACGATGTCGGACAGATACGGGGCATTCTCAAACAGATGAGGATACTGCGCGATGATCGGACGGATCTCGTCTTTCTCTTGAAGCCATGTATCGTAGGCGATATTGATCCAGCAGGGGATCCATTCGGGATACCGGCGATCCATCGCCCGGAGGTAATTCTGCGTTTTCGTCAATGCCATCGCTGCCGCCCCGTCCGTGTTTTCTCCGCCTGCGTTCTTTCTGTTGTCTGACCTTTACGATACCATTATAATATATTTATCAACCAATGCGCCTGTCTTTCCGGCGCATCGTCGCTTCCTCCGACCGACCGGATAAGAGAGAAAGGGAGGGGTATTCCATGAGCAAGATCCTTGTCATCAACGGCAGTCCGAACATGGAGAAAGGAAACACGTCCATGATCCTCAGGCCTTTCGTCGAAGGCATGGAGGAGGCCGGGGCGGACGTCACGGTCCTGTATGCGAAACAGCTGGATGTGGCCCCATGCAGAGGCGAATTCCATTGCTGGTACCGGAAACCCGGGGAGTGCATCATCGAGGACGGCATGCGGACCGTGTATGAGGCGTTGAAAACGGCAGACACGCTTGTCATCGCGACTCCGGTCTACGCCCCGCTGCCCGGGGAGCTGCAGAATGTCCTGAACCGGCTGATGCCCGTCATCGAGCCGGTGATCCGGATCCGGGACGGCAGGATGCGTGCGCGATGCCATCGGGAAATCGCGCTGAAAAGGGTGCTGGCCGTGACGACGGGCGGCTGGTGGGAAAAGGAGAACTCCGACGTGGTCCTGCACATCATCCGGGAAATGGCCATGAACTGCGGCATTGAATTTGCAGGCGCCATCGTCCGCCCGCACGCGGATATGATGGTCCGCGGGGGAAAGCCGACGAAAGCCGGGCAGTCCATCCTGAACGCCCTGCATGAAGCCGGTTCGCTTTTTATCAAAGACGGGCAGATCCCGCATGAAATGCTGGACGCGATCGGCAGACCCCTGATCGGCGCCCGGCTCTATGCCGCCGGCCTGAATCACGCCTATTACCGGTCATGATCCGATCGCTGCAGCTTTACCTGTGGAGCCACCAGTGGATGCCGAATTTATCGATCACGAAAGCTCCCGTCGCTGCCCATGGATAGGAGCCGATATGGTAATCCGTTCCTTCCCGGATCAAGATGTCGTATGCTTTACGCAAAGGAATTTCATCGTCGAACAGGAATTCGCAGACCATGGTGCTCTCACGGACTTTTTCAGCCTTGCCGCCCGGAGCCAGGAGGACCTTCAAGCCGTTGATCTCCATGGTGATATGGATATCCGGCCAGTCCGGCGGCCCGATCTCGGAAATCTTGACAGCGCCGAATGCCTGTTCATACAATCGGAACGCTTCCGATCTTTCTTCATTCGTGCTTCCGATATTGAAAGCGATCGAGAATTTCGGGTATTCCGGCATCGATGATCGTCCTCCCGCGTAAATGGATCACACCGATCATCGTATCATAGAAACACATCCGCCGGCAACCGGATCCGTTCGGGAAATTACCGTGTTGGAAGGTATCGCTTCCACTTCCTATCACATCTTCTGAAAGACGAGTGTGAATACCGTCCTGTCACCGCCGCCAAGGCCGGTTCCTCCGGCAACGGTTGTTGTCATCATACATAGTGTCCATCCGTTCGCTGCGTATCTGTTGAGCATGTCATCAAGTGACACCAGATTTTTCGCATCATGACCAATGAATTTTTCTTTTAGGACTACCTGTTCGCTTTTATATTGCATAATTCCCAACTCCTTTTCGTTATCCTTTCCTTAGTCTTTATCAATCATTATAGCATCTTGTACTTCGTTTCTTCTATTAAAAATCCAACCTTTCGTTTCCACCTGTTGGCATAATAAAACCGGGCACCATATATGAAAGTGTCCGGTTTTATTTTTTGATGGTGGAAGCACGCCTTCACTTCTTACATAAACAAAAACGAACGCCATAAATTGTAGCGTTCGTTTTTGTTTTTCCTGGTGAGACTGTCCGAAAACCAACACAAATACGATTAAACTTTAGATTTAAACAAATACGACAAGAACCCAATATAGTATAATATGAATAAGGGCAAAGCATAAGACAAAACACAAGGGCAAAAACAGTATCTATGTCAGCAAGGAAGCCTGCAGGGAGTGCA
>CAZDPQ010000220.1:0-3121 GCA_964507305.1 uncultured Oscillospiraceae bacterium | reverse complement strand
CTCGACCGTGGAGACGATCGGCGTTACGCCCAAGGACGTTGTCTCCCGCAAGGACGGCACGATGACCAAAGAAGCCATCGCAGAAGGCATCGCATCGGCCATCGGGCTCGAACCGGGGGATGTGCTGGCCAAAATCAGGGATACCGGAAAGACCTGGATCCTGCTGAAGAAACGGGTGGAAAAAGCACAGTCGGATTTGCTGAAGGCATTCCGGGATGAACACGAGATCGGCGGGATCTCCTTTGACCCCGAAACGAAACGGGTGTACCCGGAAGGTAATATGGCAGGGATGATCCTCGGCTTCACCGATTCCGACGGGAACGGCCAGCTCGGGCTTGAGCTCGAATACAACAGCGAACTGAAGGGCAGCCCCGGCTATACCTACGCGGAAACCGACAATTACGGCAACGCGACGCTTCCCTTTGCCGTTCCGGTCAGCCTGCGGTCATCGGATGGCAATAGCCTGGTGACCACGATCGATTCCGAGATCCAGAAAATCGTCGAGAAGGAACTTGCCGACAGCGTGAAGAACTACCATGTATCGGAAGGCGGCATCGCGATCGTCATGGATCCGTATACCGGCGGGATCCTCGCGATGGCCAACACCCCGGGTTTCGACCCGAACGACCCGACAGCATGCCCTGAAGGCATGGATCCGGAGTCATGGGATCCGAACGGAGAAGAGGAAATCAAATATCTATCGAGTTATGTATGGAAAAACCGCTCGATTGCCGACAATTACGAACCCGGCTCCACGTTCAAAACGATCACCGCGTCCATGGTGATGGAAGAAGGAAAATTCGATGAATCCGAGATCCTGAACGACGTACCGATCAAGGTCGCCGACCGCGTCATCGACTGCGCGAAAAAAGGCGGCCACGGTCTCGAAACGGCACGGCGTGCTTTCTGGAATTCCTGCAACCCCATTTTCGTGCTGCTTTCCCAGCGGATCAGCATCGCCACGTTCTATGAATATGTCCGTTCATTCGGTTTCTACGAACCCACGGGAATCGACCTGCCCGGTGAAGGCAGGGGGATCTTTCACGCCAGCCCCACGGAAATCGACCGGTCCTGCCTGGCATTCGGCGAACAGTCCACCGTCACGCCGATTTCCATGATCACCGCCTATGCGGCATTCGCGAACGGCGGCTCGCTGATCCGGCCGCACATCGTCAAAGCCATCGTGGATGCCGCCGGCAGGACCGTCAGGGAATTCGCGCCGGAGACCGTGCGGCAGGTGGTTTCCGAAGAGACCGCTTCCAGGATCCGGACGCTCCTCGAAGGGGTCGTGACCTACGGGACAGGGGTCAAAGGATATGTCAGCGGATACCATGTGGGCGGCAAAACAAGCACATCGACCCGCAGCGACTTACGCAACGTGATCTCATTCCTCTCCATGGCGCCGATTTCGCAGCCGCGCATCTGCGTTCTCGTGATCTTTTTCGCGCCGGACGAAGAAAACGCGCATTCGAGCCTCGCCGCGCTCACATCAGCTGAAATGACGGACAAGATCCTTGAACAAATGAGACAGCCGAGGGACTTCTCAACGGACGACATCGCGGCGATGACGAAAACGTACAAGCTGCCCGACCTTGCCGGCATGACGTACGGAGAAGCCGCGGACCTGCTGGCATCGATCGGTCTGAAGATCGAGGATCCGGACGGCGGCATGGCGGATCAGACAGCTATCGGCAGCCAGCGGCCCGCGAAGGGGACGGCTCTGCACAAGGGAGCGGTCATTTCGGTGTATTCCGCGCGCAGGCCGGAGGTCACCGAAGTCACGGTCCCGGACGTCACGGGCAAAACGGTGACGGAATGCATCAGCGCGATGACAGAAAGCGGAATTAATATTATAATAGACGGGAAATGTCTCGGCGTTGCGGTGAGCCAGGAATTTACCCCGGGGACGAAGCTGAAGCTGCGTGACACGATGAAAGTCGTGTTTGACGATACCGGAGCCTCCGACTCCGACGAGACCGATTGACCGTTCCGGGCCGGGCCCGGGACCTTGACGGGAGAATGGACCATGAGGCTGGCCGAGTTGCTGGAAGGGCTGACAGACTGCTCTGTCAGCGGGGATCCGGATACCATCGTGACGAATATCGCCTATGATTCGCGGAAAGTGCGCCGCGGTTCCCTGTTCGTGTGCATCGAAGGTTTCGTGAGCGACGGGCATCGTTTCATCGCCCAGGCGGCCGAGGCCGGCGCGTCGGCCGTCATGATCCAGAAGGGCGATTTTCCGGAAGGGATCGCGTCCGTGAGAGTGCCGGACACGAGGATCGGCCTCGCCCATGTCAGCGCGCGGTTTTTC
This sequence comes from uncultured Oscillospiraceae bacterium, assembly GCA_964507305.1. Lineage (GTDB taxonomy): Bacteria > Bacillota > Clostridia > Saccharofermentanales > UBA5734 > JAQVYV01. Next base: position 810 of record CAZDPQ010000220.1, on the reverse strand, counting down.
GGCCGGCCCGCGGACCGGATCGCGCTGGTCGGGATCACGGGGACCAAGGGCAAGACCACGACCGCGTTCATGACCGATGCGATCTTTGCCGCCGCCGGCATCGACAGTGCTCTTCTGGGCACCATCTGCAACAAGATCGGCAGCGAAGTTGTTTATGCGTCACGCACCACGCCGGAGTCCTACGATCTTCAGGCATTTTTCGACACTTGCGTGTCGCGCGGGATCCGCAGCTGCGTGATGGAGGTCTCTTCCCAGGGGCTGGCTCTCCACAGGGTCTACGGCTGCAGCTTCGAGACCGGCGTTTATACCAATCTCTACAATGACCACATCGGGCCCGCCGAGCACAAGGACCTTGAGGATTATGTCCGTGCGAAGGCCATGCTGTTCGACCGGTCCGCCAACGCGGTCATCAACATCGATGCCGACCGGGCGGAGGACATGATCGCCCGCGCCCGGGAACATGAAGGTACGACCGTGTGGACCATCGGCATCCGGCAGGACGCGATGGTGCGCGCCGCGGATATTGAGAACATCGCCACGGCGGACCGGATCGGGACGTCGTTCCGGCTCGTCAGCCCGTGGTATGACGGGCGTGTGTTCGTCGGGATGCCCGGCCTGTTCAATGTATACAATGCCCTTTGCGCCGCCGCGTGCGCCGGCATCCGGGGAGTCCCCTTCGAGAGCGTCCTGGAAGGTCTGGCGTCGGTCACGATCAAGGGGCGTGTCCAGCCGGTCCGCACGGGCCGGGATTTCCAGGTCATCGTCGATTACGCGCACAATGCCGCAAGCCTTGAGAATCTTCTCATCACG
>CAZDPQ010000219.1:0-3132 GCA_964507305.1 uncultured Oscillospiraceae bacterium | reverse complement strand
TCCGACGATATCTTTGAGTACGTGAAGCAATGCCTCGATGAAGATCAGATCGCGCGCCTCGAAAAAGCAGGCGAGATCGATGCGTCCGTATCGGTCACGAACCGTTTCAGGTTCCGCATCAATGTTTTCCGGCAGAGAGGATCATATGCCATCGCACTCCGCAATGTCGATTCCGCGATTCTATCTCTCGAACAACTGAACCTTCCCCCGATCCTGGCCGAATTCACCAAACAGAATTACGGATTTGTCCTTGTCACCGGACCTACAGGCAGCGGTAAATCGACGACACTGGCAACGCTGATCGATATGATCAACCACACACGTGACTGCCACATCATTACTCTCGAGGATCCGATTGAATACCTCCACAGACATGATAAAAGCATTATCAACCAGCGTGAAATCGGAACCGATTCCAGATCCTATCATAGTGCATTGAGAGCATGTCTCCGGGAAGACCCGGATGTGATCCTGATCGGCGAAATGCGTGATTATGAGTCTATCTCGATAGCTCTTACCGCTGCAGAAACCGGTCATCTTGTTTTTTCGACACTGCATACGATCGGTGCCGCCAAGACCATCGACAGGATCATCGATGTTTTCCCCGCCAGTCAACAACAGCAGATCCGGATCCAGCTCTCCATGACCCTCCAGGGGATCGTGTCTCAGCAGCTGATTCCCAGAGAAGATGACCGCGGACGGGAAGTTGCGACCGAAGTGATGATCGCGACGCCGGCTATCCGTAATCTGATCCGCGAGAGCAAAACCCATCAAATCAACAATTCCATCATCACCGGCGCTTCCCTGGGTATGATGACCATGGATAATTCTCTTCTCAGGCTTTTCAGAGAACACAGGATCTCCTACGATGAAGTTCTGATGCGCTGCATCGACTTCGATTACATCAGGCAGAATATCTACTGACCCCTCCGGCCGCCGGAGAACATAAGATGGAGGTATGCGCATCATGGCAAAATTCAGGTATGAAGCCATCAATGAAGCCGGAACAATTCAGACAGGCGTGCTGGAAGGACTCACAAGCCGGAGCGTTGAAGAAATCCTGCGAGGCATGGGATACTATCCCCAAAAGGTTTCCCGTCTGTTCGAAAAAGAGAAGAAAGGAACCATCGAGTTTTCTTACAAGATCCCGATACGGGACCTTTCCATTTTCTGCAACCAGCTGTCTGTCATTCTGAAAGCAGGTGTTTCCATCCTGCAGTCACTGGAGATCATGACTTCACAGACCGAAAACAAGAAGCTCAGGGCAGTCATCAAAGACGTATATGAAAGGATCCAGAAGGGCGAAAGCGTATCAAACGCTTTCCGGGAACACGCGAAGCGTTTTCCGGAATTATTCCTTTCCATGCTTGAGGCGGGCGAGGTATCGGGGAACATGGATGCTGCGCTTGCCCGGATGGGGACTACCCTTTCGAAGAATTACAAGCTTGCGCAGAAAGCGCGAAACTCGATGATCTATCCTACGGTCCTGGTTGTTGTATCTCTGCTGGTTGTTACCTTCCTGCTTATTTTTGTCGTACCGACTTTTACAGGCTTATACGCCTCCAGCGGGCGTGATCTTCCGGCTTTGACGCGCTTCATGATCGGCCTCGGAGACTTCATGTCACACAATTTTCTGGTCCTTTTCCTCATTATTGCCGCACTCATCGTCACAATACGGCTCATGCTCAAGACGGAGAACATCCGTTATTCCTTCGACCGCATGAAACTGCATTTACCTGTTTTCGGCAAATTGCTATTGAAAATAATCACGTCACGTTACACCCAGAACATGTCATCTCTGATCAGTTCCGGCATCCCGCTTACCCAGGCATTGGACATCACCTCGCGCAGCGTGGGGAATGCCTATGTCAGTAAAGGAATCCTTTCGATCATCACGGAAGTACGGTCAGGCAATGGACTTGCGGGACCGCTGCGTGATCTGAATATTTTTTCGCCGATGGTAGTGCAGATGACGATGCTTGGTGAAGAATCCGGCACCTTGGACGACCTTCTTAACCAGACGGCGGATTTTTACGAAGCGGAAGCAGATAATGCAACGACAAAAATCACGGCTCTGATGGAACCGCTCATCATCCTTTTTCTGGGCGGTATGGTCCTTACGATCGTTCTCTCTGTTGTTCTGCCCATGTTCGGGATGTACAGCATGATTGCGAGTTGATTTCCATTGGATTGAGGAATGATTACATCTGTAAAATTCAAGCACGCCCATGGTATAATGACAGTCGGGAAGGGATCGGATTTCCATCGATCTGCCGGGGCGTGTGATTATGAAAAGGAAGTTCACGGATCAGATCCTTAGATCATTCAGAGTTGAGTCTGCGGTGATCCTGACCATCATGATCGTCATGGGCGCCGTAATGGCACCTGTTTATGCGGGCCTTGCACGCCGATCCCTGACGGCGGCGCAGGTCCTTGCAGCTGCAGAATATGCCAATGCGATCAATATGTATAATGTACTGCATCCGGACGAACGAATAACCGGGACAGATCCGGGAATCCCGCCGGCAGAGGAGGATATCCGGCGGATTGCAGCCGCCGGCATGGCTCCATCAACGGAATTCACCCAGTCTGAATTGCAGCGGTGTGTGTTCACAAGGATCAGAATCAATGCTTCCGGCTTTGCACTTGTTCTCAACAGGGCTGACATTATACCATAGTACAGATATCGTTACTATTATGTTACACTTCATTACGATTTCGCGTTCTTGTTGACAAACGGCATGATTTCATATAGCGTAAGATTGAAGTTTACATATAGAGAACACATGGTTGGAGGAGAAAATTATGAAGAAAAACAGCAAACGGAAAAATGGTTTTACCTTGATCGAACTCATTGTTGTGATCGCGATCCTTGCGATCCTGGCCGCGGTAGCCGTCCCGAATTATATCGGTTTGTCCCGAAAAGCCCAGATCGCGACCGAAGTCGCGGCAGCTTCCGAATTCGCCAATGCCATCAATATCACCAACACACTGACCCCCGGAACAATCACTGCAATGCCGACCGATACGACGACTCTCGGTACATTCAAAACGGCTCTCGGAGCGCTGTTGCCTGTCACGGAATTTACGGATGCCAAGTTGCTTTCCAATGTGCTCGTCAGGATTACCATT
>CAZDPQ010000218.1:0-3162 GCA_964507305.1 uncultured Oscillospiraceae bacterium | reverse complement strand
GTCATAGAGGGACACTCGCACCTCCTGCGTTTCATGATGCGGGCGGTTGTCCGCAAACAGCTCGAAAGTATCAGTCATTGGTGTAAATACGCAGTAGCGGTCAGGTGCAGAGCCGTTGAACACGCCGGTTTCCAACGGGATATGCAGTTCACCTATGATTTCCGTCAAAAGCGTGAGCAGAAAGTCCTCGTCGGTCGGGTCTTTAGCATACTGTGCCGTGACGGTCATGTCCTCCAGCACCCGTTTCGTCGAGGCGCTCCAGCCTGTGAAGGTATAGCCCTGACGAACCGGGTCGGGAGGTGGGCTGACCGCGCCTCCGCTGTCGACCATTTCTTCCTTCAGCAGCGTTCCGTCCCAATCCCGATAGCGGACTGAATATTGCAGAACGCCTTCCTCGGCGGTGATTTCGATTTCACCCAAACCCACATAGGTATTGCTTTCCTTGTAGCTGTCCTCGCAGACAACACAAAGCGCGTCCGTGATAACCGCCTCGGCAAAGTCAAAGGTGAGCGTTGAAAAGGACGCCGCTTCAAATGCGCCTCTTGCAATGAGCCGCGTTCTGGCTTTGTCTGAGTAAACCGACACATTCTTTGTCACATAACCATGACCGGAATACTTGTTGTATAGCGTCAGCTGGGATATCTTGAGCGTGACCGGCAGTTCCCACAGCCACCATGCCGGGTATGCGTCCTTTGCCGCCTCCCACGAGGTGGTTTCGCCCTCTTTTATGCCATCCGAGGCTTTCCACGGATAGGCGCTCGACGCGGTGTTTTCGGAGCTTGCGGAAACTAAGCCGTAGCCGTTATCAGCCGAAAGGATAGGCTGTGTCCATGGAATCCAGCGATAGGAACTCATACGCCGTTCACCTCACTCTCCAGCTTTGCCTTCATCGCCTCGATGCAGGCGTTTTTGCTGGCTGATTTCGCAGGCTTCAGAAAGGGCTTCGCCGGTTGACCGTGCTTGCCGTATTCCAGAACACCCGCGATCATAGCGTTGGCTTTCCCATCCGAACGCGGCTCGGAGAAGCCGACCTTCACATTGAAATCGCCGTTCTTATCCTGACGAGCCACCGAAACGCCCAATGCGCCGACAAGTTCACCAGTGGACCGGCTTTCTTCTTTTGTGCTGCTGCCGATTACGGCTTGCAGGTTGGACTTGACCTTCGCTTCCACAACTTCTCCGCCCGCCTGTAAGACGCGGGGCAGGATTTCATCTGTCCGCTCCGCCAGCCGTGATACCTTCATAAGAAAATCCTCCGGCAGCTTATACGCCGCTTTAGCCACAGGGCTTCACCTCCTTCGCCAATACCTCGATATACATTCCGCGTCCCTTCACATCTTCCACGGAGGTAATCTCGAAACGGCCATCGCCGTTGACTATTACCATAGCGGTTGTGACGGTGACACTGGGAATACAGCGAAAGCGGAACAGGTCGGTGGCCTCGGAGAACTGAGCGCGGTTTGCCCATTTTTCGTTGCCGTGCCGACCTTCCCGATACGCTCTGACGGATGCCAGAATAACGTCGGTTTTTGTCGAAAAGCCCTCGCTGTCTCGTATGGTCTGTTTTTCTATGAGGTCAATAAAGGTGTTCATTTTTCCAAAAGACATACTCACACCTTCCAATCCCGGTCAAGCCGCAGCAGGAGATTGACCGTGTTCCACACCTGCTGACCGGCCTGTACGTTATCCGCAAAGAAGCCGCCCGTGCTGCCGTCCCGCGATTCGTAGAAGTGGGACGATAGCATAATAACGGCTTGCTCGGTGGTAGCTGGCATGGGGTCGGTGTCGTACTTGTTTTCTGCTAAGTGCTGATAGCTCTCGGCATATCTGGTGGCGGCGGTGATGTATAGCTGCAAGAGTTCATCGTCCGCATTGTGTTCCAGAATGAGGTTTGCCTTTACTTTTTCAAGCAGTGTATTCATACCGCCGCCTCCTTTCCTTAAGCGCCCATCTGCAGGAGCTGGATGCCTTCGGGCAGAATGACCTTGCCGTCCACTCGCTCGGTGGCGAGGAAGCCCACCTGACCGTTTCCGGCGTAAAGCTCGTTCAGACGCTGCACGGTACGACCCATGCGGTCAGCAATCCAGTAGTTGGAGAAATCGCCAAATGCGATAGGCAGAGCACCCGCTGTCACAGCCGGAGCGTAAGGAGAGGTGTAAAGCGGATAACCGAGCAGACGGTCGGGCTGACCCGCCTGTACGCTGGGCTGCCAGAGATATGCGCCGTTGTTGTCCTTCAGCTTACGAAGTGCGGAAACCGTCACATCGCGCATGAGGAACACAGCATTTCTGCGGTACGGAGATTTCAGCGCGTAGATGAGGTCGATCAGGTTGTCCACGGTGATTGCGGTGGGGCTGCCAGCCGTGACGCCCACAGTGCCGCCGGATGCCGTGAAAATGCCGCTGGGCTGACCGCTGCCGGTACCGACGCAGAAGGCTTCCTCCTCGGCGACACCGAAGGCGCGAGAGAACTCATTTGCGATGTAGCTTTCGAGATCGAACATGGAATCCTGAAGCAGCTCAATGCTTACCTTTGCAAGGTCGGTCAATTTGAACGCGTCGATGGTTTTCTGCGCGAAGGTCGGATTGCTCTCAGTGTAAGCAGCGTTTTCAGGAGTCCACTGCGCGATGGAGTGGGTCGCGGCAATAGGAATTTTGCGTTCAGCAGAAGTCGTGATTACCTTTGCAATTTTGCGGATGATGTTCGCTTCCTCCAAGCCGGTCACAATCTGAGTCTCAAATTCCTCAGGCACAAGGAAGCCGCCGTCCGCGTCAACGCCCTCGCTCATCACGTTGTGGAGCAGAGTCTTGCCACGCAGCGCACGACCGAAATCCTCTTTGTATTCGTTGGTCGCTCTCGGACGGGTAGGCTTGGCGTTGCCGTCGGTGGGCCTGCCGGTGAGCGGAGTACTGGTGGGCTGCGCCATAGCAGCGTCACGCGCCACGCGGTCTTCCTCAAGGGCGATCTGACGCGCCATCGCGTCCACATCCGCCACCATTTTTTCATAGGTGGCATTGTCTTCAGCGGAAAGAACATTTCCGTCCGCTCTCGCATCGAGGAACGCCTTTGCCGCGTCCCATGCCTTTGCGCGCTTTTCACGCATTTCAAGTACCTTTTTCATAATCAAATACCTCCGTTAAATGTATTTACGGGCTTGCAGTT
>CAZDPQ010000217.1:0-3200 GCA_964507305.1 uncultured Oscillospiraceae bacterium | reverse complement strand
TTGCCGCATTGAAAAAGGAAAAGACAGAGCTCCAGTCCCAGTCCAATGAGCTCAAGGGCGCTCTTGCCTGGCTGAACACCAAGACCACGGCAGAGCGTAAAAAATACGAGGAGCTCGTCGACGAGCTCAACACCGCATACGACGCGATGCACCAGTCGATCGAAGAAGCGGAAGAAGCGGACCGCGTCCTCGCCGAAAAGCAGGATCAATATAAGGCCAGGCTCCAGGCCATGTTCGAGAACCGGAACAAAAGTACGCTCGACATGCTGTTTGACGCGGAAAACCTGAGCGCATTCCTTGCGAACATCCAACTGATTTCGATCATCGCCGAAAATGACCGGAGCGTGATCGAAGATCTGGACGCCGCAAAGGCCGAAGCCTACCTGAAGCGAAAGGCAGCCGAGGAGTACTGCGCCGAGGCGCAGGCTTTCACGGATACGAAAAAAGCGGAGATCGAGGCGCTGAAGAAAAGCATCAGCAGCACCGCTTCCGAGCTGGACAAAGCCCAGAAAGACCTTTCCAAAGCCGAAAGGGATGAGGATGCTCTCCTGGCCGAATCCGAGAAGATCGCGGCCGAGATCAAGAAGCTCCAGTCCGCCGCCTCGTACTACGGAGGGGCCATGGTCTGGCCGGCACCCGGATATTACGGCATCAACCCTGGCAACGGCTTCGGCATGCGGCTGCACCCGATCTACAAAGTCCTGAAGATGCACACCGGGATCGACATCAACGCACCGTTCAACTCCAAGATCGTCGCGGCGGCGGCCGGCAGGATCATCGTCGTCGGCACGATTTCCGGCTACAACCCGGTCGCGGGCAACAACTACGGAGGCTCCGGGTACGGGAACTACATCATCATCGACCACGGCGGCGGGATCGCTACATTGTACGGGCATTGCAAGCTGATCAAGGTCAAGACCGGACAGAATGTCAAAGCCGGCCAGTGGATCGCCGTGACCGGAAGCACGGGGCTTTCCACGGGAGCCCACCTCCATTTCGAGGTCCGGGAAAACGGGACCCCGGTCAACCCGCTCCAGAAAAAATATCTCGGCGAGAAAAAATGAGCGCCGGTTTTGCATAAGGCTTTCAGACTTGTGCTATGATGGTATTCGGCATAAGTCTTTTTTAATGGAAAGAGGGTATCCCCATGAATGATGAACAGTATGTGCACACCGATCCCGATGACGGGGAGATCCGGCCCGCGCCTTCCGCGGCCGTCAGCCATGAGGAGCACAGGCGCCGGATGACGCACCGGACGGTGGCGGCGGTGCTGATCAGCATATCGGTCACTTTTGTCCTGACGCTGTCGCTTGTCCTCGGAGCCGTTTCGGCATTTTATATCCCGTATCTCGAGAGCCGGAAGACCGCCGGGATCTATTTCGACGACGATGAGACGACTGCGGCGGCTCTCAAGAAGCTCAACACGATCCTTGACACGGTCCGCAGCGATTACTACCTGAAGCTCACGGACGCGCAGATCCTCGAAGCCCTGGCAGCAGGCCTCCCAGGCGCGCTCGGCAACCCGTACACCTATTACCTCACCGCCGAGCAGAACGCGGAGATCGCGGAAGCCATGTCGGGGAAATATGTCGGGATCGGCTGCACCGTCATCCTCACGGCGCAGAACGAGACGCAGATCGCTGAAGTTTACGCCGGCAGCCCCGCGCAGGAAGCCGGCCTGCAGACGGGCGACATCATCACGAAGGTCAACAGCGAGGACATCACGGACATCGTGGACCTGAGCCAGATCGTGGCGAAGGTCAAGGGTGAGGAGGGCACGGAGATCACACTCGGGTTCTACCGCCCGTCGACGGGTGAGACCCTGACGGCGACGATGAAGAGACGCATGATCACCATGCAGAACGTGAAGCACCGCATGCTCACCGACGACATCGGCTATGTGCTGATCAAAGCGTTCGTGACGGGGGTCGATACGGATTTCATCGCCGCCATGGACGACCTCCAGGCCAAGGGAGCGAAAAACGTGGTGATCGACCTGCGGTACGATTCCGGCGGCAGCGCGACGGTCATGACCGCGATGCTCGATTACCTGCTGCCCAAGGGCACGCTCCTTTCAACGATCAAGGGCAGAGACAACGGCAGCGATTTCTCGGTGGAATGGAAAGCCGAGAAGCCCGCCGGTGTTCCGGACACCATGAAGTATGCGATCCTGGTCAATCCCTATTCCGCGAGCGCTTCCGAGTTTTTCTCCGGTTGCCTCCGCGACAACGGCAAGGCGGTCCTGATCGGCGAGAAGACGTTCGGCAAGGGATCGGGGACGATGACCTACACGCTCGATGACGGGTCGGCCCTGAACCTCACGATATTCCGATATTATCTGCCGGGCGGCACCTGCGTGGAAGGCACGGGGCTCACCCCTGACATCGAAGCCGTGCTGCCCGAGGAATACCGCTACATGTCCATCGAGACGCTGACCGAAGAACAGGACACCGTCCTTCAGCGGGCGGTCGCCGAGCTGGAGAAGAACTGACGGATCGGACGGAGGGCCCGGGCTGTTATGCGAACGGCACCATACGCGGAGCTTGCCGCGGTCTACGATTTCTGGCAGGAGGATAACAGCGCGTCCGCCTGGGCCGGCTACGCCGAAAAGATCATCGGCAGGCACTGTGCGGTCCGCCGCGGGGACGGCCGGGAGGGGAGCCTCCTTGTCGCCGACCTCGGCTGCGGCACGGGTTCCGTGGCGATCGAGATGGCTCGGCGCGGATATGATGTGATCGCGATCGACGAGTCGGAGGAGATGCTGTCGGCGGCGCGGGCCAAGGACACCGATGGACTCGTCCGGTTCGTGAGGCAGGACATCACGAGGATGGAACTGTACGGGACGGTGGATGTGATGCTATGTTTTCTGGATACGGTCAACCATATCACGGATGTCCGCAGGCTGGACCGCTTTTTCAGGATGTGCAAGCGCTATCTGAATGTCGGGGGGCTTCTGATCTTGGATGCCGCGACTGAGCATTATTTCAGGGATGTCCGGGGCGACCGCACATTTACCGACAGCGACAGCCGCCGCGCGGTAGTGTGGCGCAGTCGCTGGCACGCTGCCGGAGGGCTGAGCACGGCTTCGGTCACATCCTTTTCGGAGACGTCGCGCACCGGGCTTTATACGCGGTGCGACACCATCATCCGGGAACGGTTCCACAGCGAGGAGCTGCTCCGGAGTCTTGCCGCGGCGAACG
>CAZDPQ010000216.1:0-3207 GCA_964507305.1 uncultured Oscillospiraceae bacterium | reverse complement strand
CCGCCTGCTTGACGCGCAGCAGATCGATTATTCGAAGCTGCCCGACAGCGAGCGGCGGCTCGCGGTCCTGTACAATGAATACTGCGACACCTGGGGAAATCCCTCGCACGCAAAGATCAGGGAAGAGATGGAAGCACTCGCCGGCATCGGCGCGGAATATTTCATCATTGACGCAGGATGGTTCTCGGACGGCAGCTGGAGCAGCCGGCACGGCGATTGGGAGACCAGCCGGAAGGCGTTCCCGGATGGCATCGCGGCGACGGCCCGCATGCTCCGGGATGCCGGTTTCATTCCGGGCATCTGGTTCGAGTGGGAAGGCGCGGGAAAAGAATCCGATGTTTTCAAAAACCGCAAGGACTTTTTTGTCCGGCGGAACGGCAAGCTGGTGCACGCGGGACACGGATCGTTCATGGATCTGCGGAAGCCCGAGGTGAAGGATTACCTGGACCGGAAAGTCATCCGTTTTCTCAGGGACAACGGATTCGGCTACCTGAAAACGGACTGCAACGAATCGCTCGGCGCGGAGATCGACGGGGAATGCCCTTCCGGCGGCGAAAACCTGAGGCAGTATGTGTGCCGCGTGCAGGATTTTTTCGGTTTGATCCGCGACAGCGTTCCGGGCATCATCATCGAAAACTGTGCTTCGGGCGGACACCGTCTCGAGCCTTCCATCCTGAAGAGGACCGCCATGTCTTCGTTCTCCGACGCACACGAATGCGTCGAGATCCCGATCATCGCCGCGAACCTGCACCGCCTGATGCAGCCCGCGCAAAGCCAGATCTGGGCCGTGCTCCGGGCAGGGGACAGCGAAAAGCGCCTGCATTACAGCCTGGCCAACGGATTTCTGGGGCGGCTTTGTCTTTCGGGGAATATCGCGCAGCTTGACGGACGGCAGAAGGAGATCGTCCGGAATGCCGTCAGCCTGTACCGCGAATGCGCCCCCGTCATCCGCGGCGGGCACAGCCGGATCCTCCGGGAGTCGCTGACCGATTACGGCAAGCCGGAAGGCTGGCAGGCCGTCTTTCGCGCCGCGGAGGATGATTCAAAAGTCCTGGCCGTCATCCACCGTTTCGGCGGTTCCGGCGCGAACAGCGCGGTTTTCACCGACCCGCGCCTGATCGGCATGAAAGTGCTGGGAAGCTTCCTGCCATGCGGGTTTGAGCTCACATTCACGGAGGATCGCTGCGTCGCTTTCTCCGGGGAGGATTTCTCCGCGGCGGTCGTTCTCCTGGGGAAAGAGTAAACCGTTAACAAAAATACACGATATTTAAACAATAGTGCATTGCCATTCGACAGCGGTTTTTTTATACTGAAGATATCTTGGGAATATAGTTCTATTATTTCTGTAAAAAATCGCTGAATCATGTGGAAAATATACAGATAAGGAGTAGAAGGAATGAAAAAGACAAAACGAATCCGTGTATTTATGTCTATTCTCATGGCCCTGCTGTTTCTGATCGCCGGCTGCGCGAAAACTCCGAATAATTCCGGCACTTCGTCGCAGGTTTCCTCCGGCGACCCGAACGCTTTTCCGCCCCTTCCGGAATTCAGCGGGCTGGACCTCGGCGGCAAGACGATCTCGTTCGCCAGCTGGTACAACCTGGCTCCGCAGGAGAGCAGCGACACCTATGTCGAGCAGCAGGATCTTCTGGCTTCGATCGAAGAAAAGTACAACTGCAAGGTTGAATTCGTCACCGGCGGGGATTGGCACACCTACCAGTCCGCGATGCTGATCTCGCTGATGAGCGGAACCAAATACGCGGACATGTTCTACCTCAATTTCCAGCACGCGATCCCGCAGCTGACCAACGCGGGCTTCCTGACTCCGCTCGATAATTACTTTGATTACGATTATTTCATGTGGAATCCCGAATGGAACGACATGTACAAGATGAAGGATGGCACGCATTACGGGATCAGCTCCGAGAGCACGGCCCTCGGCCATGTCATCCTGTTCAACAAGCGCATCATCTCAGAGCGCGGCATCAGCGACACCGAGCTGTATGACCTGCAGCGGAACGGCGAATGGACCTGGGACAAGATGGTGGAGCTGGCGCAGCAATGCACATGGGACAGCGACAACGACGGCGAGACCGACATCTGGGGCTTCGGCGCCTACGGAACGTCCCCGGTCTGCCCGGAACCATTCTTTTATGCCAACGGCAGCGCGCCTGTTCTGATGGATGAAAATTTCAAGTTCACGTTCAATATGGATTCGGAACCCTGCATGGAAGCGCTGAATTACTGCTTCAGCATGGTCTGGGACAAGAATATCTGCTACATGGGATCGAAAGACTGGGGAACCTGGGAAAATCTGTGGAAAGAAGGCAAGATCGCTTTCTTCTCCGTCGCATCCTGGAACATGGGCGGATACAACGAAGTCCTCGCGGAGGATGAATTCGGGATCCTGATGCACCCCAAGGGCCCGAGAGCCACCGATTATGTCAATGCGTTCGCGAACCCCGGCGCCTGGTTCATGCAGAGCGTCATCCCGGAAGCGGACCGCGCAGCGATCGCCGCCGTTCTGACAGAATATGCCTATCCGGGCTATGACTTCCGCAACAACCAGTATTCGACCTGGCGCTCCGGCAACGCTGCCAGGCTCATCGAGGGGATCGCGTTCGACGAAGGGTCGATCGAGACCGCCAACATGGCGGCGACACGCTCCGTCAGCACCCTCGGCGAGACCGCGATCTGGTTCCGGGACAATGTGCTCTGGAACGACTGCGGTTTGAAGGATGCCATCCCGCCGAGCACATTCGTCGAATCGATCAAGGCTCCGTCGATCGAATCCTTCGAGGAGCTGGTGTCAGACTGAACCCGTCCGGAAGGCAGGATCACAGGGAATGAAGGCAGGCTTTGTCTTTATCCATAGAATCTCGGAAAGTCAAAAAAGTGAAGGAGGAAATGTCAATGAGAAAAACGTCTAAAAGTGTATGCCTGTTCTTACTGCTTGCACTCGTCACAACATTGTCGGTCCCGCTGATCACTTCAGCCCAGGTATCGGTGACCGAAATCGATCCGATCGCCTATTACAGCTTCGACGACGCGGCAAACCTCGGCCATGACTATTCGGGGAACGGGAACGACCTGATCCCGGTGGTGGACACCGAGAATGACGGCGTCCTGACCACCGACGCGGGCGCGCGCCTGACACTCGGCAACAGCCTGAAGCTGGACGGCCTTTCGCTCCTGATGGCCTCGACG
>CAZDPQ010000215.1:0-3227 GCA_964507305.1 uncultured Oscillospiraceae bacterium | reverse complement strand
CACTCATTGCGGCTACCGGTTTCTCTAAAATCCCCCAGATGTCCCAGGGAAGCACCTCAAACCGGTTAAGGGCAAGTAAATCACGGAGAAGATTGCCTTTAATGAAATCCATGCCATGGTAATCAAAGATACCAAATTGGTCCGGGTCAGCTTTTCCCTGCCTGGCCATTAACCAGGCTTCTCCACCGGTGACGAAGACTCCGGCAGGCATGTCGAGAGGATCAAATGCCAGTTTGAGTTTCTCCTGCTGAAGTTCATCGAGCTGAGCATCGACCATCACCCAGCGCTTCTGAGGTTCGTTCCAGTATTCCAGCACCCAGTGATCTTCATAATGATCCGGTAAAAAATAAGTACCGAAGCCACAGCGTGAGCGGGCCGGGAACCCCCGGGCGCGCAAGATAGACACTGTGAGCACGGTGAAATCGCGGCAATTCCCCACCAGCTTTTGTTCTTTCTCGCGGGGCTGGGTGAGGGGAGAAGGGTCAAGCTCCAGTATGCGGGCCAGTTTACGCCACACAGGCCGCAGGGTGACCTCGATTTCCCGTTCGGGGCTGAGCTGGAGCTGGTAAGCCCCGGCCCAAAAGATATGCACCATCAGACCTTGAACTGTTTTCACCAAAGCGGGAACATCGTTGGGGAGGGGATGGTAGAGTTGGGCGAAAGATCGCGGATCGGTCATGGGCCCATGATGCAGATAATTGATGATGATCTCTTGGTCATTGGAGGAATTCATGGAAAGCTCCTTGAGAACAATGAAAACAGGGATGGATCCTTTTACGGGAGAGAATACCAATGTGTGCCCTGGTGAGGAATTGGAATGAAGCCAGATCATTGACTGGCCCGAGTTGCCTGATTACAATGGTTTCTATCATGGAGATTAACCTGTACGCAACTTTGCGCTCGCTGGTAGGCCAGAAGAAGCTGGAGCTGGCATGGCAACCCGATTTAACACTTCGGGGGCTTTTGACTCGGCTGATAGAGTCTTACCCATCGCTTCAAGGAAAGATTCTGGATGCGGATGGCTCCATTGTCTCCCACGTTCGGGTTTTCGTCAATGGCCGGGATGCCGTCTTCCTTCCTGAAGGCCTGGACGCCCAAATTGCCCCTGGTGATAAGATAGATATTTTTCCCCCCATCGGGGGTGGTGAATAAGGTGGTTTAACTGGTAAGGACCGGTTACGCCTGACCGGTCCTTACATCGGAGGAGAAGAAGAAGTGAAGTCGCCCGTTGACTGTATCGTAACAAGTAGCGGGCGATTTTGCTTGACGATCTACCTACGTTTTCCCGGCGATTGCCCTTCCCGCAACCCAGCCCGTGCTCCATGCGTTTTGCAGGTTGAATCCACCGGTCAGGCCATCGATATCGAGGACTTCGCCTGCCAGGAAGAGGCCCGGAACCAGGCGGCTTTCCAGAGTTCGAAAATCCACTTCGTCAAGGGTTACGCCCCCACAGGTGACAAATTCATCTTTGAAAGGCGCTTTTCCGGCAATTTCATACCTGCCGGCGGTTAATTCCTGGGCCAGGCGGACCATTTGCTGCCGGGTGAGGGTGGACCAGGTTGTAGCTTCGGGAATCCCTGCGAAAAGCACCAGCCTTTGCCATAAGCGCTGGGCTATTGCTTCAAAAGGGCACCATGCCGTGACACGTTTACGCCCATGGTGACTGCGCTGGTTTTTAAGGTGGGCCATTATCCCGTCTTCTGAAAATTTGGGTAACCAGTGGATGTTCAATGCCAGCTGGTAGTTGTGTTGATGAAGAACGCGAGCTCCCCATGCGGAGAGTCGTAGCACTGCCGGCCCGGAGAGCCCCCAGTGAGTGATTAATAACGCACCCTCACTGTGGATGTTAGCTGTTGGCAGCCAAAGACGCACAGCTGGAATGCTGATTCCCTGAAGCCCCTCAAGGCGGGGGTCATGGATTTTGAAGGTAAAGAGGGAAGGTACAGGGGGCTGAATGGTGTGGCCCAGCCCGGCAGCCAGATGGAAGCCGCCTTCTCCGCCGGTAGCAAGGATGACTCTTCGGGCATGCCAGAGCGTTCCATCGTGGCAGGTTGCCACAAAGGTACCCTCTGGTGTTCGTTCAAGGCTCTTTACCCGGGTGCGCGTATGGACCTCTATTCCCTGCCTGGCGGCTTCTCCAGTTAAGCAGGCGATGATGTTCTCAGATGAGATGATCAACGGGAACACTCGTCAATCTTCCTCAGTTTTCAATAAAAACCCATGAGATTCGAACCAGCGTATGGTATCGGCGGGTTGAAAGCGGGCAAAGACCCCGCGCAATTCCCTCCCACCCCGGGGGTAGAACCGGGTGAGAATCGCCGGGTCGAAGCAGGCGTGAGTGACGTTACAACGCCCCCCACCTGAAATGCGCACTTTACCTAAAACCGTGGAGGCTTTCTCAAGGATCACGATTGAGGCACGGGGCCGTACTTCCGCAAGGGTGAGGGCAGCGAAAAAACCGGCTGGCCCACCACCGATGACCAGAAGCTCAATGGCTGGAGCAGGATTCACAGACTGATTATAGCTGACCATCCAGGGAGATTTATAATAACTTTATGCTTCGTTCGCGCTATCTTCGGATCTTATGGTTTTTTGGAAGAGTGCTGCTTCAGGTGCTCCTCTGGGATATTTTTCTGCCGGCCATGGGGTTGCGTTGGATGGCCGTGCGTAACCGTACCCGGCGGTTAAGGAGCATTGCAGCTTCGTTTCGGGCGATGGCTATTCAGATGGGGGGAGTCATGATTAAAGTGGGGCAATTCCTCTCTGCCCGTCTGGATGTGCTACCCCGCGAAATTACCGATGAACTGGTCAACTTACAGGATGAAGTGCGCCCCGAACGCTTTGAGGATATTCGCCGGGTGATCGAAGAAGAATTTGGGGAGGCGTTGGAGAGCCGTTTTGAATGGTTCAATCCTGAACCACTGGCAGCAGCCTCCATCGGCCAGGTACATCATGCTCGATTGAGGGCAGAGGAGGGTGTTCCCTGTACCGGGGTGGTGGTGAAAGTGCAGCGCCCGGGCATTGATCAGATTGTTGCCGTAGACCTTGCTGCTCTACGGGTGGTGGGCCGCTGGATTCAATGGTACGAACCTGTGCGCAAGCGGGCGCATGTTCCGGCTCTGTTGGAAGAGTTCAGCCACTCGCTTTACGAAGAAATGGATTACCTGCTTGAGGGAAAACACGCCGAGACATTTGCTGAGAACTTTGCCGGAGATGCGGGGGTATGT
>CAZDPQ010000214.1:0-3234 GCA_964507305.1 uncultured Oscillospiraceae bacterium | reverse complement strand
GCCGATCTTACACAGTATACCGGCCGGCACATCGTCTGCACCGTCACTCCTGCATCCAAATCCGGGAAGATGGGCGCCACTGCAGTCAGCAATCCGGTTTTCATTCCCGGCCTCGGCGTGACGGATGGCCTCAGGATGCATCTGGACGCCTCACTGATCGATGCCGGTGATTCGGACTCTGTCAGGACATCAGGTGCCATTTCGTATGTGAAGCGATGGAATGACATATCGGGCAGCAATGCTGACGGCGTACAAGGTACCAGCAGTGCTCAGCCGATCCTTGACGATGAAAAGACAGGCGATTTCATTTACAACGACATCCAACATGAAATCTGGGTGAAATACCTTCAGTTTGACGGAAGCAATGACACGATTTATACAGATTCATTGTCATCGTTGAATATGAATAATGCAACGATTTTCATAGTCGCGAGAAATGAAGGCGATACGGCCTTTACCATCTACAATAACATTACCAGACCATACAGTCCGTCGCTTCTGTCGATCCGAAGCAGCAGCGGAAGGGTCTATCTCGGGTATAATTATCCCGCCGGCAGATATACGGCATGCGATATTGCTGAAGTGATCGTTTATGACCATACCCTTTCATCAGGTGAAATCGACACGGTAGAAGGATATCTGACCGCTAAATATACACCTGTTCCTATCGAAGTGTCAATTTATTCATTGCAGACATTGACTGCGACGATTCTCAAAGGCGACACTTTCACGATGCCTTCCACTGTCATTGCTTATTATACCAATGGCACATCGCAGAGCGTACCGGTCACGTGGACGCCGTCATCCGTGGATTCCGGAAGTCCCGGTATCCAGGTATTCACAGGGGCTGTTGAAGGTACGGAAAAGACAGCTTCCCTACGCGTCACGGTCCTTGATGCTATGATCGTGAGCCTTGATAACATCACCGAAACACTCTACCAGAATACACCGTTCATTATGCCTTCCTTTGTCGTTGCCAACCTCAGCAACGGCTCAAAAATGAATGTCGATGTCGAATGGGAACCGGCATCGGTCAACACTTCCGCGATCGGTTACCAGTACAGCACCGGTACGGCTGTCGCGGATCCCGGCAAGACCATGCTTCTGACTGTTCATGTGATAGGAAAACCTGTATCTTCAGTCAGTCTGACCCCGGCATCTCTGGATCTTTATGTGGGAGATGCAGGAACCATCAACGCTACGGTACTTCCGGATGATGCAGGCAATAAAACTCTATCCTGGACATCAAGCGACTACAGCGTGGCGAATGTTGATGATAGCGGACAGGTCAGCGCCGTTGCTCCGGGAACCGCGATCATTACCGCAACGGCTCAGGACGGGACCGGGAAGTTCGCATCATGCACAGTGACTGTACGAGCCATCAATGTGATCAGTGTCTCCCTGAGCCCGACCACCGTTACGTTATCCAGAAATGGCATTGCGTCGTTGACCGCTACTGTTCTTCCGATAAATGCCACTTATAAGTCTGTAACATGGACTTCCAGTGATCCGACGGTTGCCACCGTTTCCGCTTCCGGTGCTTCAGCGGTTATCACCGCGCTCAAGGGCGGGAGGACGGTCGTTACAGTAACGACAACAGATGGCGCAAAAACAGCAGCATGCACTGTTTATGTCAGACCATATGCTCTTACAATCACGAATCTTGCTTCCAATCGGTTTTCAATGACATTCGATTCGGTGATCACTTCGGCGATTGCCAAATATAAAAGCGGATCTACAACCAGAACGATAACCGGAACAATATCCGGAACGACTGCAACTTTCTACCGGAGCAGCGGCTTGTCCAATGCGACATATACGATTACAGCCGAATGCGATTACGGCGCTGTAACGATCACCACAACCGTGATCGCAACCAGATCCGGTTCCTCACCGAATTACATATGGACCATCATCAGTCAGTCTTGACCAATGTCGTTTTTAACAGTACTTGAAATATCCCGCCCGGAGCGATCCGGAAGCGGGATTTTTCCTGAAAAACCGGAACGGTCACCTCGTTAATGATGAAAGGAAGCGCGTGATGTTTCACGGATTTTGCATTGCCTTTACGATTTCATATGTAATTAATTAACTTCATTGTTAGAATGGTAAATTTATTACGGCTATGTTAAAATAGTGGCATGAAATATAGACCGGCAGTATGATCAGGCAGGAATAATCCATTCGCCGGGTGGATTTTCCGGAACCGGCGGTTGATCGGATGGATAACGGTGCTGCGGCTTCTATGAAGAAAAGGCGCTCAGGATTTTAAAGGGAGCAGCAAAGGAGGACAAGGGTGGGAATCATTCGAAAAAACCTGATCGGCATTGAGATTTGCGCAGATAATATCAAGATGGTCAAGATGACAGCGAAAGGAAAAATCACGAATTCCGCTTTCGCCAATCTACCTGAGAACATCATCCAGAATGGCCGGATCGAATCCAAGCAGATGCTGACGGAGACGATACGCCTGGCGCGGAAAAAACTGAATATTTCTTTTCATGATTGTGTGTTGTGCCTCGACAGCACGGATGTCATCATAAGACAGATCCTTATTCCCCAGATGGAAGAAGAATATCTGAGGAAGAACATTTCACTCGAACTGGCAGATTTTCTGCCGATCAGCACCGACCGGTATGTGATTGATTATGTCATCACCGATACGATCCCGGAAGAACCCAGGAAGTATCAGATTCTGGTCTTCGCTGCACCTGCCGATACAGTGCACATGTATGCGGCCTGTATACGTGCCGCGGGATTCCGGTTGAGGTACATCGACATAATGGAGAATGCCTATGGAAAGCTTCATGGGGTGCTGAGAGAAAGCGGGGTGACTCAAAGCACCAATTTTGCCTGTCTTTATATGGATTATACACGAACATCGGTCTGTGTTTTCGGTAAGGGCAGATTTTTCATCAATAAATCGATCGACAACAATATGCAGAAGATTATAAGGGAGATTGCAGAAAAGACAGGACAGCCGCCCGAAATCGTCCGGAACCAGATTTATAATAATACCATTCTGGATGGAGACGATACCTTCACGATTGAGAGATCGGTGATCGAGCGGAATTTTAAAGATATTTCCTACGATGCGGTTCGAGTGCTGGATTATTATAAGAGCAAAAATCCGGATGCGCCAGTGGAAACGATCTATTTATCAGGCAGTGTGACCCATTTAAAGGGGATAAGCCATTATCTGCAGAATTTAACGGGCCTTCCGATCCATATCAT
>CAZDPQ010000213.1:0-3271 GCA_964507305.1 uncultured Oscillospiraceae bacterium | reverse complement strand
GAGCGTTCGCCCTGTATTTTTATGAGGGCTTCCGCGAAGTCGGCATCCGGAAATGGTATTAAGAAAACAATGGTGAAAATGCAATCATTATGCTTAAAAATTTGTTAACACCTTAGAATACTTTGTGCTTTATAGGGTAAAGAAAAGAATGAATCTCCACATGATTGACAAAGAGTCCGACAACTAAATATAATGGAATCTATCAGATGGATGCAGGTGTCGCCGACAGGAGGAATTCCAAATGATTTCCAAGACTTTGGTATTTAACCTTGAGAATGTTTTGCCTACGAAAGCAGTTGCCATGCTGATCCAGACCGCTTCCGCCTACAGGTCATCCATATGGATCTCCCGCGGAGAGAGGCGGGCGAATGCCAAGAGCCTTCTCGGCGTGATGTCCCTGGGGATCGAAAATGAGTCGGAGCTGGTGGTCACCGCGGACGGTTCGGACGAGACCGAAGCCCTGGATGCGGTCACCGATTTCCTATCGCACCCCTCCCTATGAGATGAGCGGCCATAATACATTTGATGCCAGATTGGACCTGATTCCAGAGAGCCCGGGCGTTTACCTGATGAAGGATGCGGCGGGTTCTGTTATTTATGTGGGAAAGGCGGTCAGCCTGCGTGCCAGGCTGCGCACCTATTTTACTCCCAATCCCCGGGGAAACGCCAAGGTCCTTGCGATGATCGCCCGGATCGCCGATTTTTCCACGATCCTGTGCAGCAACGCGACGGAAGCGCTTCTGCTCGAGTGCAATCTCATCAAGCAATATCTTCCGCATTACAATATCCTTCTGACCGATGACAAGGAATATCCATACATCAAGATCACGATGAATGAAGAGTACCCGCGCGTTTTGCGGTCGTTCCGCATCGGCGCGGATGTGAAGGACGGCGCAAAGTATTACGGCCCGTATCTCGGCGGGGTGCTCCGCAAGGCGCTCGATACGCTCCGGGAGCTTTTTCCAGTCCGAAGCTGTTCCCTGAAGCTTCCGGAAGACATCGGCAAGGACCGTCCCTGCCTGAATTACCATATCGGCAAGTGCCCGGCGCCCTGCAACGGCCTTATCAACCGCGAGGAGTACAGGGAAAGGATCGACGGGATCCGGCTGTTCCTCGAGGGACGCTACGACGGGGTGATCGGGCAGATCCAGTCGCAGATGGAAGAGGCGGCCGGCCGGCTGGATTTCGAAAAGGCCGCCGTCCTGAGGGACAAGATGGCTGCGCTGCGGCAGATCATGGAGCGGCAGACCGTCGCTTCGCTCGGTGCGCGCGACCTGGATGTGGTGGGATCTGCCGCCAACGCGGCGGAAGTCTGCGTGCACAAGCTTGAGGTCCGCCAGGGGCGCCTGGTCGGGAACGCGGTGTTTTTTGCGGCGTCGGACGTTGCGGACAGTGCGGAAGGCACGGAGGGAGAGCAGGGCGGGATCCTGCAGGACATCCTGCTGCAGCATTACAGCGAGACCGCGTACATCCCGCCGGAAATCCTCGTGCCGATGCAGCTTCCGGACGGCGCTTCCTTCGAAGGGGCTGTCTCGTCGCTGCGCGGCGGCACCGTCAGGACGCGCGTGCCCGTGCGCGGGACCGGACGTGAATTGCTCGCGATGGCGCAGAAGAACGCGCAGAACGCGCTGCGCAGGCGCGCCCTCATGGCGGGCGGCTCGCCGTACGCGGCCCGCGAGGCGCTCGCGCGGCTTTCGGAGATCCTGTTCGGGGATGCGGAGAAGCTGCGGCGCCTGGAAGCTTTTGACATTTCCAATTACGGGAATGATGACATCGCCGCGTCGATGGCGGTGTTCGAAGAAGGAAAACCCCTGCGGTCGGGGTACCGGCTTTTCCGGATCCGGCGGCAGGAATCGCAGGATGATTACGCCGCGATGCGGGAGGCGCTCGAGAGGCGTTTCGCACGGGCCGGCGACGAAACATTCGCCGCGATGCCGCAGCTGGTCCTCGTGGACGGCGGAGCCGGGCATGTCGGAGCCGCGCTCTCGGTGTTCGGCAGACTCGGGATCACGGATGTCGCGGTGCTCGGCATGGTGAAAGATTCCAGGCACAGGACGAGGGCACTCCGTTTTCCGGACGGCGGCATGCTGGAGCTGTCCGGCGGCGCTGTTGCCGGAGGGGACGGGCTCGAAGAAGAGGAGCGGCGGGGCCTGCTGCGGCTGGTCAGCGCCATCCAGGACGAAGCGCACCGTTTTGCGCAGCAATATTCCGCGAAGCTTTCCGGCAAAAGGCAGACGCGCTATTCCCTCGAAAGCATCCGCGGCGTGGGACCCTCGCGCCGCAAGGCTCTGCTGAAGCACTTCGGCACGCTCCGGGCCCTCGGCGAAGCCTCCGTCGCGGATATCCTCAAGGCCGAAGGCATCAGCCCTGCCGTGGCGGAAGCCGTGTATGCCCATTTCCACGTGGAGCCCTCGCCGGAGCAGGCGGCAGAAAGGCGGGAGCCATGAGTTTATACGCGATATCGGATCTGCATCTCGCGCTCGGGATGGACAAACCGATGGATATTTTCGGGAGCCACTGGGAAGACCATTCCGTCCGGATCGCCGCCAACTGGCGCGGCAAGGTCCGGGAGGAAGACACCGTCGTGATCCCGGGCGACATTTCCTGGGCGATGGACCTGGAGGAGGCCCTGACCGATTTCGAGTTCCTGCACAGCCTCCCCGGCACGAAGATCATCACCAAGGGCAACCATGATTACTGGTGGAGCACGGTAGCCAAGATCGAACGGTTCCTCGGCCGGCATGGCCTTGACAGCATCCGCCTGCTGAAAAACAACTTTTTCCGCATCGGCGGCGGCACGACGCTGCTTTGCGGCACACGGGGCTGGATGCTGCCGTGCGACGCGGAATTCGGAGAGGCGGATGAGACCGTGTACCGCAGGGAAGCCGGACGCCTTCGGCTGTCGCTCGCCGGAGCCGTGGCGGAGCGGAGAGAGGGCGACCGGATCGTCGTCGCGATGCATTACCCGCCGCTCCTCAGCAATTACAGGACAAGCCTTTTCACCGGCATCCTCGAGGAAAGTGGGGTTGACTGCTGTGTCTACGGACATGTCCACCGGAACGGGTTTGCCAGGTGCGTAGAGGGCACGGTCAACGGGGTCCGCTACGTCAACATCAGCGCGGATAAAATATCCTTCGACCCCTTGGCACTGTAGGTTTTTCGGGCTTTTTGACTCTTGCGCCGCTTTTGACTATGGTATATAATCAATCAGCACGATTGGAGACTTTGTGGACGAAGGCAGGTTAGCATGGCTCGGAGCATGACAGGGTTC
>CAZDPQ010000212.1:0-3273 GCA_964507305.1 uncultured Oscillospiraceae bacterium | reverse complement strand
TTTACCGATGAGGACCGTTTTTATTATTTGTCAAGGAACTTTGAGAAAGCCATAGAAAATTACCTGCCTGTTTTTCCGATTCCAGTGATTTAATTAACCCGGAAAGGAACTCCCGATGACCGAACTACTTTACCAGACCGATGCTTACCGCCGTGACTTCGAAGCCACGGTGCAGGCAGTGGATATCGAAAACCATGCCATTCTGCTCGACCGAACCGCATTTTATCCGGGTGGGGGCGGGCAACCGGCAGACGAAGGTCAGTTACAACACTCCGGTTTCACCCTCCCGGTGTCGCGGCTGATCAAAAAACCCGAGGGCATCTGGCATGTCCTCAGCCCCGACGCACCCTTGCCTCCTGTGAACGCCACCCTCCGCGGTGAAATTGACTGGAACAGGCGATATGCTTTGATGCGCACTCATACGGCGCTCCACATCCTTTGCGGCGTAGTCTTTCGAGATTACGGCGCACTTGTAACCGGGGGCGATATGGAGCCCCTCCACGGGCGCATGGATTTCGAATTTGAATCGCTCACCCGCGACCTGGTCAGTATCATCGAAGAGGCGGTCAATCGTGAAGTAGCCGCCAGCCGTCCTGTCAATGTGCGTATTCTCCCCCGTGAAGAAGCCTTTCAGATTCCCGATTTGATTCGCACAAAAATCAACCTCCTCCCACCGGGGATTCAGGAGGTTCGCACCGTAGAAATCTCCGGCCTCGACCTTCAGGCCGACGGTGGCACCCATGTTCGCAATACGGCTGATGTCGGGCGCATTCGGATTACCGATTACAAAAGCAAAGGGAAAATCAATAAACGCATCTATATAGAATTGGATTCATAAGCGCCCATCCCGGAATTCACCCGGCCGATGAGATCCATCGCTATATCGCCGTAAATTTTGTAAAAATTTGATTTATAATATCCTTATAAGACAAATCAGGAAAATTCAGTAATTCTGTGGCTTCGGCGGCCAACTAGGAGTTTCTTATGATCGACACGCATGAAGTGGGACTTGGCTGGCAGCGTGACCTTCCAGATTACCGT
The DNA here is from genome assembly GCA_964507305.1 of uncultured Oscillospiraceae bacterium. Taxonomy (GTDB): domain Bacteria; phylum Bacillota; class Clostridia; order Saccharofermentanales; family UBA5734; genus JAQVYV01. The sequence goes on along the minus strand of CAZDPQ010000212.1, from coordinate 2,232 downwards.
GACTACACAGCCGAGCATGAAAAAGTCCGCGAGATTCTCGACCAGTCACAGCCGCTCAGCCACGCGCTGAGCGCCCGCTCTCTGGGCAGAGTAGACTTAAGGGAATGGTGCTCCCCGGTTGAAAACCAGGGCAGCCTCGGATCTTGCACTGCCCATGCCGCCATTGGAATGGTGGAATATTATCAAAGACGGGCAAAGGGAGAATACCTGGACGCGTCACGCCTCTTCCTTTACAAGGTCACCCGAAATCTTCTCGAATGGACTGGCGATACAGGCGCCTACCTTCGTTCCACCATGCGCGCTCTGGTGCTCTTTGGCGTTCCGCCTGAGCGCTACTGGCCCTATCGTGTGGCCGATTTCGAAAAAGAACCGCCTCCTTTTTGCTACGCCTTCGCTCAAAATTACAAGGCTATCAAATACTATCGGATCGACCCCCCCGGCACGAAACCTTCTCAGGTTCTTACCTCTACCCGCCGCTATCTGCTCGCCGGCCTTCCCTGTATGTTTGGCTTCTCCGTATATACCAACATCCCCCCGGTCGGCGATGGAAAAGGTGAAATACTGTTTCCCCAGGAAGGGGACAGTCTCATTGGCGGGCACGCCGTACTGGCGGTCGGCTATGATGACCAGAAAAAGGTTGGAAAAGACAAAGGGGCGCTCCTCATCCGAAACTCCTGGGGAGTAGAATGGGGAGAAGCCGGTTACGGCTGGTTGCCGTACTCCTATATCGAGGCCGGACTGGCCGCCGACTTCTGGTCGATGGTCGCAGCCGACTTCGTCTCTTCAAAACTGTTCCAGTAGGAAAATCCACGGCACAAACCTTGCAACTCTCCCGGTAGTTCGATATCAAGAGGTTGTGGTTATGCACCGTTTCGGATTCATCGCAGGAATCTTCCTTCTGGGCTTCTTTCTCACCGGTTGCGGTTGGGCGAGCGCCCCTGCAGCCGTGGCTGTGCAGGCCAAAGCCAGCGCGGCCCAATCAGAGCCGGATTTCGCCACCCTCTCTACCCGGTCTCCCTCCCCCATCGGCGGCTCCTTTATCATTCAACCGGGATTTCCAGATTACCTGCCCGCATTCACCCGGCCAGAAGCCGGGTGTGCCTGGGTTGGAATTGCCGGCCAGGTACTCGACCAGTTCAACCAGCCTCTTCCTGGCATTCGGATTCATGTCGTGGGCTCTTTCAATGGCCTGATGATCGACTCAACTGTGACCAGCGGTGACCACACCGCCTACGGGCCTGCTGGCTTCGAAATTCAGGTGGGAACTCAATCTATCGAAAGCCAGAACAATTTAACCATCCAACTCCTCGATGACTCGGGGCACCCCCTCTCGCCCCCCTTCCATCTGACCACGTACGCAGACTGTCAGAAGAATCTGATATTAATCCAGTTTCAAGCCTCTCCCAATTCCTGAGCGATCAAAACTCAGGCAGATAGATCACCCCGGCCCGTAGCGTACGTGCTGGCTCGTTGCCGCCTGGGGTATAATTGCGGGCAACGATACTCCCATGAACGAACCATCTTCTTCACCACTCTCGCATGGGTTCTCAGTGAATCACGCTCTGACGCTCGCGCTTCAACGCTGGTGGATCATGGCGCTCCTGGTGCTCATGGGTGGGCTTTGCGGCCTGGTATTTGATCTCTTCCTCCCGCCGGATTACGAGGCCGGTTTCTATGTGCTGGTTGGCATTGACCAGACCAACGCCGGCGAGCTTACCCAATACGAACAAGATGTGCTTTTCGAATCCATTGGAGGGATTCTCTACGCCCCTTCCATGCTTCAGCAGGTAGCCGCCACGGCTTCGGCGCAGGGAATGGAAGTTACGGCAGACTGGCTCAAACCGCGCATCCGTGTAGAGCGCCGACAGTCTCTCTGGCAGGCGCGCGTCCGCGCCCCATCGCGCGGCGAAGCCGAAACCCTGGCGCACATCTGGCTGAACGCAAGTCAGACCGAGATTCAACGCGCCTATGCCAGTGCTGAAACCGCCGATGGTCTGACCCGCTACCTGCAAAGCCTCGAAACCTGCCTTGCCCAGGCGGTAACCAGCCCTCCATCGTACGGGTTGTGTTCTCGGGCAAATCTGGCCGCCATTCAAACGGAACTCCGCCAGACCGGAGCCGAGGCCAACGCCGCCCGCCTGGCCGCTCGAGGCGTCAACACCAGCCTGATGATTGACTTGCCCCAGATGGATTTAATCCCGGCTCAGCGAACCCTGCTTCAACGCGGTCAAC
>CAZDPQ010000211.1:0-3313 GCA_964507305.1 uncultured Oscillospiraceae bacterium | reverse complement strand
ACTCAGGAAGGGGTTTTACTTGTCCCCAACCGTGCTGTGCGCACCGAAAACAACCAGCACCTTGTTTTCGTTCCCGGTCAGTCGGGAGGGGTACGCGCTGTGACCGTGCAGATCGGCGATTCGGATGAAAACAACACCGTCATTCTTAAAGGTCTTCAGGAAGGAGAACTGGTGATCACCAACCCACCCTCTGCCACGCCATCCACTCCGTCCAACACCGGGTTCCGCGGTATTTTCGGCGGGGGAGCGCGGGGAAATAGTTCACCACAACCTCCCAGTGGAGGAAACCAGCCATGAGCGATGACCCAGTGATCCGTGTTAAACACCTGCGCAAGGTTTACCGCATGGGAATGATCGAAGTCCAGGCCCTGCAAGACATTTCCTTTGAAATCCAGCGCGGTGAAATCCTTTCCATCATGGGGCCATCCGGGTCAGGAAAATCCACGCTGATGAACATCCTTGGCTGTCTCGACTCTCCCACCAGCGGTGAATACATTCTGGATGGGGTTCCGGTGGCAAACCTGCGCGATGACCAGCTGGCCCAGATCCGCAACCGCAAGGTAGGCTTTGTCTTTCAGAGCTTCAACCTGCTCCCTCGCCTCACAGCGCTGGCCAACACCGGCCTGCCACTGCGTTATGCCGGTGTCGTCAAAGGACGGGATACACGTGCCCGTCAGGCGCTGGAAGTCGTGGGCCTGGGAGAACGGCTGAATCATCGCCCCAGTGAACTATCGGGCGGGCAACAACAGCGCGTGGCCATAGCGAGGGCACTGGTTAATGATCCTGCCATCCTGCTGGCCGATGAGCCCACCGGCAACCTGGACTCTAAAGCCGGGCGCGAGATCATGGAGCTACTCCTTACCCTTAACCGGGAACGCGGCACCACCGTCATCATCGTCACCCACGACCCGACCATTGCCGCGCAGACTCAACGGGTCATCCATCTCCGGGATGGTTTGATTGAGGAGGCCGCATGAATTTCTTACAGATGATTCTGGAAGCCCTGGAGAGCCTGGCCGGTAACAAATTACGCTCCGGTTTAACCATGCTGGGCATTATCATCGGTGTGGCGGCAGTGATCTCCATGCTTGCCATCGGAGCCGGTGCCCAGGCCTCCATCAACAATTCCATCAACAGTATCGGTACCAACCTGATCTTCATCTCACCCAATAACGAAGCCACCAACCCCAAACCGCTGACCGCTGAAGACGCAGCGGCGATCAAGGCCAGTGTCCCTTCGGTGGCTTCTGTCTCGGCTCTGTTGCAGGGGCGCGTTCAGGTCAGTGTTGCCGGGAAGAGTAAAAGCACGACCGTGATGGCAGTAGCCCCGGAATATGCCTCTCTGCGCAGCCTCAATGTCACCGAAGGAAGCTTCATCACCCCGGCGATGATAGAAGCCCGCTCGGCTGTGGTGGTGCTGGGGCCCACCGTTGCCGAGACGCTTTTTGGCCGCACCGAAAACCTCACCGGTCAGGTGGTTCGCCTCGGCAGTCAGCCCTTCCGCGTGATCGGCATCCTGGAAAGTAAAGGGGGGTCGGGCTTCGGCAACCAGGATGATCAGGTCATCATTCCCCTGACCACCGGTCAGACGCGCCTGCTCAACCGCACCCCCCATGACCGGGTGGATCAAATCCTCGTCCAGGTTGCCTCTTCAGAACAGGTAACCCAGGCCGGGAACGACATCACCGCCCTCCTCCTCGACCGCCATCACCGGCAGGTCGGCTCGGAAGACTTCAGCCTGCTCAAACAGCAGGACATTCTCAACACGGCTCAATCCATCACCGGGGTGCTCACACTTTTCCTGGGGGGCGTGGGCGGCATTTCGCTCCTGGTGGGGGGAATTGGGATCATGAACATCATGCTCGTGTCCGTTACCGAGCGCACCCGCGAAATTGGCCTGCGCAAAGCCCTGGGGGCACGTCGGCGCGACATTCTGACCCAGTTTCTCATCGAGTCTGCGGCCATCAGCCTGGTAGGCGGAGCGATGGGCATCCTTCTGGCATGGGGCATCGTCACAATCATCGGTCAGCTGGCCGTTTCCAGCGGCACGGCGCTCATCCCCGTCATCAATCTGGACGCCATCCTCCTTGCCACTGTTTTTTCGGCAGCAGTGGGGTTGTTCTTCGGAATATACCCCGCCAACCGCGCGGCCAACCTTCAGCCAGTAGAAGCCCTGCGCACCGAATGATCCAGCGGGGTTCCGGCAGGTATCTTCCCCTCCTCCCCCGGTAGCAGAGAACCAGAATCAACACCCCGGCTGGATCAGCCGGGGTGTTGGTTGCATAACTTCCGACAGAAACTTACGAAAGCAGTGACTTGGCCAGAGCCACCGCCCGGCTGGCATCCGGAGCGTAACCATCGGCGCCAATCTGCCTGGCGTAGGCTTCGGTCACCGGCGCGCCGCCAATCATCACCTTCACTTTTTCGCGCACACCGGCTTCCTCCAATGCGGCGATGGTGGATTTCATGTTGACCATGGTGGTCGTGAGCAACGCCGACATGGCCACGATATCGACATCGTTGTTCTTCGCCGCCTCGACGAACTTCTCAGGCGCCACATCCGATCCCAGGTCAATCACCTGGAAGCCCGCCCCTTCCAGCATCAGGCCGACCAGGTTCTTGCCAATGTCGTGCAGGTCGCCCTTCACTGTGCCAATCGCCACCCGGCCGGCAAATCCCACCTGCTCTGAGGTGAGATGCGGCTTGAGGATGGCCATGGCGCTCTTCATCGCGCGCGCCGAGATGAGCATTTCTGGCACAAAATACTCCCCTTCCTCAAACAGGCGCCCCACCTCGGCCATACCGGCAATCAGCCCCTCGTTGAGGATGGTTCCCGCGTCCATCCCACTCTCCAGCGCCGCCCGGACGTGCTCCTGCACACCGTTGTTGTCGCCTTCGACAATACATTGGTAAATCGCTTTCAGCTTCTCGTCCATGAATGATTCATCTCCTCTCTCAAAATGAATGGGGTTAAACGATCATGTGAAATACATGCACTCCACAAACGTAGGGGTGAAATCGGGCCGGGTGGTTAGCTCAATGTAGGTGACCTCCCGGGCAACCTCTGCCGCCTCCTGGCGCAACCCGCGTGAAAGCAGCATCTGGCGCGCGCCCACCCCGGCAGCATTCCCCACCTGATGAAAGCGCTCCAGCGGCAGGGTTGGGAACATCCCCACCCGCAGAGCGCTTGCCAGGTCGAGATGGGTGCCGAACGCCCCCGCCACGATGAAGTCTTCCACCTGCTCTGCCGGGATTCCCGCCTCTTTCAGTAAAATCTCCAGCCCGGCGCGAATGGCGCCCTTGGCCAGTTGAA
>CAZDPQ010000210.1:0-3361 GCA_964507305.1 uncultured Oscillospiraceae bacterium | reverse complement strand
ATACGATGTATTTTTACAAAGGGTACGGCCTGCACGGCACCTACTGGCACAGCAATTTCGGCACCCCGATGAGCCACGGGTGTGTCAATTTGCGCACCGAAGACGCCGCCTGGCTGTTCGATTGGGCTTCGGTAGGAACACCGGTCAACGTTCACGAATAACGTGTGATGCACACCCTGTATGCGCCCGATTTAGCTCCACTCTCCCGGCGCGAATTTCTCAAGTTCTCGGCGCAGGGTTTCCTGGGGTTGTTTGCGTTGCCCTTCCTGGATCGATATGAACGCTGGCAGCGCCTCAACACCCCGGTTGTCGAACCGCCTGTCAAACTGGGGCGGACAGTGGATGATACGGTTGAGGTGTTTGATCGCCCTTCGTTTTCTGCAACCCTTCTGCATGTGTACTGGAAAGACCTGGTGTTCGAGATTGATGAGGTAACCTACGGAGACGAAAAACCCCGTCATAATCGCGTCTGGTATCACATCAAAGGGGAGGGATATGCCCATTCCGGAAAGATCCAGCCGGTGGAATTACGCCTCAACCCGGTAGTGCGGTCGGTGCCGGAGTATGGGCGGCTGGCAGAAGTGACCGTGCCTTATACCGATACTCTCCGCGATTTTCGCAACCCCCAGAAGCTGGCCTACCGGCTTTATTACAGTACAGTTCACTGGGTGATGGATGTGACGCAGGACGGAGATGGAAATACATGGTACAGGCTCTGGGATGATAAATTCAAGGTACATTACTATGCACGGGGTGAACACCTGCGCATGCTTGAGCCAGAAGATGTGGCGCCGCTCTCACCGACGGTGCCGCCGGAAGGGCGGCGCATTGAGGTGTGGCTGCGCGATCAGATCGTGATTGCCTATGAAAACGACGAACCGGCGCTCATCACCCGCGCCTCGACCGGGGGCAGGTTTATCGATGGCGATTACACTACCCCGCGCGGGGTGTTCATCACCAACCGGAAGCGCCCCTCGCGCCACATGGCCAGCGAGGATCTTGCTGCTCCCAACAGCTACGACTTACCCGGCGTTCCCTGGGTGTGTTACATTACCGGTGGGGGAATCTCTTTTCACGGCACATACTGGCACAATGACTTTGGAAAACCGCGTTCACACGGGTGCATTAACCTCACCCCGCAGGCGGCTCACTGGCTTTATCGCTGGAGCTTGCCCAGTGTACCTTTCGATCAAAACACCTGGATCGACGAATACGGCACACAGGTTCGGGTGATATAATTGAAACAAGCACTCTCGAGGAGGGTCATGGCCGTTCAGGCATTGTTTAGTGGTCTGGTTGTAGACGAATTTGGGAACCCGGTGGAGACCACCTATGTGGGAGAAGAACCCTGCTACGTGGTCAACGATCAGGGGTTCCGCCGCCATATCCCTTCAGAACAGGTGGATCGGCAGGTGCTCAACCTGCTGCGTGAGCAGATGAAGGGCAGTGAAGATCTGATTGCCGAGCAGGCGGCGAAAATGCTGGGGCAGGAAGATATCTTCAGCCGAGCTATCCTCGCCAATCAGCTGAAAAACTTTGATCAGCAGCTCGAACAGCTTTTTCAAACCGGTATCCCTGAAGCCGGACGAGCTTACATGGGGATGATGGGCTTTCGCGTGGTGATCAATGTACATGGCGAGGTGGTGCGGGTTGACCAGCCCGGACAAATTGATGAGGAAGGCGACGAATAAATGATCTCATCCAAACCTCAACCCGAGTTTATCCCCGGTTTGAAATTGAGTCAGATGTATTATGAAGAGGCTGTGGGGCCGCTTCTTGCACGCCGCTTCCCCGGTCTGAGGCATACTGCGGCTCTGATCGGTTTTGGCTCCGATGTGCTCGGTTTTGATGACGAGCGTTCGCGCGACCACATGTGGGGGCCGCGCCTGGTGCTCTTTCTGCCTGAAGAGAACTTCGCGGAGAACCAGAACGCGCTGGAGAAGCTCTTTCGCGCGGAGCTTCCCCCCTCTTTTCACGGGTATCCTACCAGTTTCTCAGCGCCCGATGCCGAGGGAGTGCGCTGGATGGAAGAGCGAGAGCAGGGGGCGGTCAGCCCTTTGATTGAGATTACCACCCTTCCGGCTTATTTTCAGAAGGAAATCGGCTGGGATACGCGCCGCCCGATTGAAACCGCTGACTGGTTGACCTTCTCGGAGCATCGCTTGCTGAGCCTCACGAGCGGCGGGGTCTGGCATGATGATCTCGGTCTGGAGGCGGTGCGGGCACAGCTGGCATATTATCCGAAACAACTGTGGATGTATCTTCTGGCGGCCCAGTGGATGAAAATTGGGCAGGAAGAAGCTTTCGTTGGGCGTACGGTGGAAGTGGGAGATGAAATTGGCTCGCGCTTGATCACGGCCCGGCTGGTAGAAGCGGTGATGCGGTTGTGTTTCCTCATGGAACGGCGGTATGCGCCCTACAGCAAGTGGTTTGGTAGGGCATTCAGGCGGTTAGAAATTGCCCCGCTGATCGAGCCGCACCTTTCAGGTGCACTGGAGGCGGGGGACTTCCACACCCGCGAGGCGAACCTCTGTCGGGCGTATGAAATCTGTGCCTGGAAGTTCAATTCCCTCGATTTACTTCCCCCGGTGGAGGCAAGAGTCAGGCTTTTCTACGGGCGGCCTTTCAAAGTTATCTTCGGAGGGGCAATTGCCGAGAAAATTCGCTCGGCGATCTCGGATGAAAACATCCGCGCTCTGCCACCTTTTATCGGGTCGGTGAATCAGTTCAGCGCCTCGACCGATTTGCTCGAATCCATCGAGGTTACTACCCGCCTGCGTGGTCTGTATTCTTCCTGAGCATTACCCGGATGCGTTCACAGGTGCGGCGCCATGCAGGCTGCCGCACTTTTTTATTCCGGGTCTATAATCATGGAAGCCAATCGTTCGTCTGGAGGAAATGCACCATGAAAATCACCGACCTGAAGTGTGCCATTATTGGGCAACACCCGACCGTGCGCATTACCACGGATGCCGGGATTGACGGTTACGGGCAGGCCGAATCGGCCAAGCCCTATCTCAAACCGCATGTGCTGTTTTATCGATCTTATCTGATCGGCGAAGACCCTACCAACGTTGAACGGGTCATGCTCAAGATTCGCCGCATGGCGAGTTTTAAGCCCTGGGGCAGTGCGGTGAGCGCAATTGAAATGGCGCTCTGGGATATTGCCGGGAAGGCCGCCGGTTTACCGGTGTATAAATTGCTGGGGGGAAAGGTGCGCGACCGGGTGCGCGTCTACAACGGAGGGGTGCGCTTCCCTATGCAGGGCAGTTCACCGCAGGACTACGCTGAAAGCGTTGCGAAGATGAAAGCCTCTCCGGAGGGGTTCAGCTTTGTGAAGATGGGGGTGGGGTTTCACAGC
>CAZDPQ010000209.1:0-3512 GCA_964507305.1 uncultured Oscillospiraceae bacterium | reverse complement strand
TGAGAGAAAGGTCCGGGATGCGTTCTCTGGCGTAACGCACGATATCCAGGTACTGCCCTGCCGAATATCCCCTGTTCATCAGGCGCAGGATCCGGTCCGAGCCTGATTGTACCGGCAGATGGATGTGCGGCATGATCACATCCGGATGATCCGCCATGGTGTCGATCAGTTTGCGCGACAGGTCCTTCGGATGCGACGTCATGAACCGGATCCGCCCGATGCCCGCAATCGCCGCCGCCTCGCGCAGCAGATCCGCGAAATCCGGGCCTCCGAGATCCCTGCCGTAGGAATTGACATTCTGGCCCAGGAGCATCACTTCGCGGTAGCCCTGTGAAGATAGCTCCGCAAGTTCGGTAAGGATCACCGCGGGCTCCCGGCTGCGCTCCCGGCCGCGGACATACGGCACGATGCAGTAGGTGCAGAAATTGTTGCAGCCGTACATGATCGTGACAAGCGCGCGGAACCGACGGGCATGGCGTACCGGGAGCGCTTCCGGGATAATGTCGTCATCGCCGACCTCGAAGACCCGGTGATCCCCGCGGAGCTTCTCCGCGATGAGGGCCGGGATCCTGTAGATGTCCGACGGGCCGAAAACGATATCGACAAACCGGTATTTGTCCATCACCTTCTGCCGGTTGTGGTCTTCCTTCATCATACAGCCGCACATCATGACCAGGGTGCCGGGGCGTTTTTTCCTGACATTTTTGGCCATCCCGAGATGCCCGAAAATTTTATCATTGGCATTTTCGCGGATCGTGCAGGTGTTGAACACGATCAGGTCGCTTCCGCCCATGTCGGCAGCTTCCGTCATGCCGAGCGAATCGAGGATGCCGGCGATTTTCTCCGAATCATTCTCGTTGAGCTGGCAGCCGTATGTACGGATGAAATAGCTCTTTCCCCTCAGAAACCGGGCTGCTTCGTCCCGGTCCTTTTCGAAATGGTCCGTCCCTGAATAGAGGACTGTCGCAGGCTTGTCCAATCGTCGTATGCCATCCTTTTCGTCCATGTGCCTTACCATTTTACCATATCAATCGCCGATACGGTATTTCTTCAACTCTTCCCTGCGTTCTTTCCAATCCGGCACATAGTAGGACACGAGATTCCAGAAATATTCGGAATGGTTCAGCACCTCAAGATGCGTCAGTTCGTGGATGAGGACATACTCGAAGAGCGGTTCCGGCAGCAGGCCGGCCAGTGAATTGAGGGTGATGATCCCTTTTCCGTTGCAGGTGCCCCATACGGACTTCTGTTTCCGGATCCGGAGCAGCGCCGGCTTTTTTCCCGGATAGCTGCGGAGATAATCCTCAGCCTTCGCGGCAGTGATGGATTTCATTTTCTCGAGATCATCGTCCGAAAAATTCCGCAGCACGATGGCGTTTGCATTTCGCTCGAGCGCCTGGGTGATCCATCCGCGCTTGCGGCTGATGTACTCGGCGATGCACCGCTGGCTGCAGTGCATCGGCGCGCGGACTTCGACGGCCCCTTCGCTGCGGATGATGATGGCGATCGTCTTGCGCCGGCTTTTGATCACGCGATAATCGAGGCTCACGTATTCCTCCCCGGAAGATGGTAGCCGTTTTCGATGCAGCGCAGCGCGCGCTCACGGGCTTTGCCGCCGAGCGCGATCTGATCGTCCAGAAAGGTCGGATGGGCCTGGAAAAAGTCCAGCATGAACCGGTCGGGATCCTGGATGAAGGAACGGATCAGGTCGAACTGACCGTCCGACAGATAGCCGCTGTCCCTTGCTCTGGAAAACAGATCTTCCGTGATGTCCGCAAGAGCTTCATAACCGACGCCATGCTGCCGGAGGATCCCGCCGCCGCCCTGGCGGCGGTCGATCACGGAAATGGAATGGGCCATGACGGCGCCAAGCCGCCCGGTCGCCGGCAGCCAGGCGCGGGTATAGCTGGACGCTTCGGTGACCAGATCGGCAATATGCAGCCCGCGCAGGCCTTCGATGGAAAACCGGCCTTCCGGAAAGTTGGATGTGAATGAGTCGTCGGAATAGGTTACCGACAGGTCCTTGTAAATGCTGAGGTGCGGTTTTTGAAGCAGGACGGCGATCGGGATCGAAAAGAAAAAGTCGCGGCGCTCCCCTCCCGAAATGAAATCAAACGCCAGACCGGATGCTTTCGACGCGATCATGCCGATCACACTGCGGTAGATCGGATTCTCGCGGTATTGCCGCATGGTCTCTGCGGCAAGAGCAGCCGGAAGTCCGATGGGATCGGCCATGCCCTTTTCGAGGAACGCGAGGAACTGCTCCGCTTCCGTTTTGGACCCATACAGATAATGGGTGTTGATATAATAAGGCCCGAGTTTGCCGGATGTATAGAAAAAAGGTTTGCCGGGCGGGCAGACTTCGATGGCTTTCGTTTCGAACAGATTGCTAAGGATATCCCCGCCGGCGTCCCCGTTGCCCTTATCGTGATGATTCATTGCCGTTCCTTTCTTCATCCTTCATCCGTATCCATGTTTCAGAGGTCATGGCCACAGCTGCAGCGATCCCGTTATGTCGGACAACCGGTTGAAACCGAGCTTTTCCGCTTCTTTCGGCATATTAATTATGATGTCATGACATGCGTATGGATTGACCAGATTTGCGCTGCCGACCTGCACGGCGGAAGCGCCGGCCATCATGAATTCGATGGCATCGGATGCCGTCATGATGCCGCCCATCCCGATCACGGGGATCCGGACGGCACGGTACACCTCATTCACCATACGCAGGGCAACCGGCTTGACGGCGGGTCCGGAAAGTCCGGCGACATTGTTGCGGATGACCGGCCTGCGCGATGCGGTGTCGATGGCCATGCCGAGGAGCGTGTTGATCAGGGAAATTGCCGAAGCACCGGCCGATTCCGCGGCAAGAGCTGCGGCCGCAATGCTTCCTGTATTCGGGGTCAGCTTGACCCAGAGCGGCTTGTCCGTGACCGCTTTCACCGCCCGGACGACTTCGGCGACCGCGCGAGGGTCGCTGCCGAAAAGCATGCAGCCTTCGTGCACGTTCGGGCAGGACAGATTGAGCTCCAGGATGCCGCACGGGGTCGGATCGAGGAGCTTCGCGATTTCCGCATATTCGGCCACCGTGCTGCCGGCGATGTTGACGATGCTCACGCAGCCCAGAGATGTGAAAAAGGATGCCTCCTTTTCGATAAAGGCTTCGACGCCCGGATTTTGCAGCCCGACACTGTTGAGCATTCCCGAAGGCGTTTCAGCCACTCTGCAGGGGGCGTTTCCCTGCCGCGGCATCCGCGTGATCCCTTTTGACACGATCCCGCCGAGAATCGACAGATCATACAATTCCGCCATCTCGCGCCCGAATCCGAAGGTGCCGGATGCCGGCATGACCGGGTTTTTAAAACGGATCCCTCCGACTGTCACTTCCGTGTTCAATCCCATATCACCTCCGAAGCGCCGAAGACCGGCCCGTCGCAGCAGCACCGCCGGTATTCGGCGTCTCCGCCGCTTTCCGGCCGGACCTTGCACGCGCACACCAGGCAAACGCCCGT
>CAZDPQ010000208.1:0-3541 GCA_964507305.1 uncultured Oscillospiraceae bacterium | reverse complement strand
GCAATTGTCGAGACTTGTGGTACTGCGGAAGGGCAAATTCATGTATAATGGATTTGTCCTTTTTTATCCGGGAGGAGATGCGAAGATGAAAAACCAGTATGAGAGCCCCCTGAACACCCGTTACGCGAGCAGCGAGATGCAGTACCTTTTTTCACCGGAGAAGAAGTTCCGGACCTGGAGGCAGCTGTGGATCGCCCTGGCCGAGACTGAGAAAGAACTGGGGCTCGAGATCACGGACGCCCAGATCGATCAGATGAAGGCCTTTGCCGACGACATCAATTATGAGACGGCGGAGAAAAAAGAGCAGGAAGTCCGCCATGACGTGATGTCGCATGTGTACGCTTACGGGGAGCAATGCCCGGACGCGAAGGGAATCATCCATCTCGGCGCGACCTCCTGCTACGTCGGCGACAATACGGACCTGATCCTGATGAAGGAAGCGCTCCGCCTCGTCCGGACGGAGCTCCTCGCGGTCATTTCCCGGCTCGCGGACTTTGCGGACCGGTACAAGTCCATGCCCACCCTGGGATTCACCCATTTTCAGCCGGCCCAGCTTGTGACGGTCGGGAAGCGCGCGGCCCTCTGGATCCAGGACCTGATGATCGATTTCCAGGACCTCGAATACATCCTCGCCGACATCCGCTTCCTGGGCAGCCGCGGCACAACAGGCACCCAGGCGAGCTTTATGTCACTTTTCGACAACAACCACAGGAAGGTCCGCGACCTTGACATCCGGATCGCGAAGAAAATGGGCTTCGACAAGGTCTATCCGGTCAGCGGACAGACCTACACGCGCAAGGTCGACGCCCGCGTGCTGAATGTACTTTCCGGGATCGCCCAGAGCGCGATGAAGTTCAGCAGCGACATCCGGCTGCTCCAGCACCTTAAGGAGATCGAGGAGCCGTTCGAGAAGGACCAGATCGGATCGTCCGCCATGGCCTATAAGCGCAACCCGATGCGGAGCGAACGCATCGCTTCGCTGGCGCGGTATGTCATCGCCGACTCGCAGAACACGGCTCTGACGGCGGCGTCGCAATGGTTCGAGCGGACTCTCGACGATTCCGCGAACAAGCGCCTGTCCGTTCCGGAAGCATTCCTGTGTACCGATGCCATCCTGAACATCTACCTGAACATCGCGGACGGCCTGGTCGTTTATCCGAATGTGATCCGCAGGCATCTGGACGAGGAGCTTCCTTTCATGTGCACCGAAAACATCCTGATGGAGGCTGTAAAAAAGGGCGGGGACCGGCAGGAGCTCCACGAGGCGATCCGGCGGCACTCGATGGAAGCGTCGGCAGGCGTCAAGATGAACGGGGCCCGCAACGACCTGCTGGAGCGCATCGCCGCAGATCCGGCCTTTGCGCTGGACAAAGAAGACCTAGACAGGCTGCTGGATGCCGGGCTGTACATCGGGCGGGCACCGCAGCAGGTGGACGAGTATTTATCCGGAGAGGTGTACCCGTTGCTGCGAAAAAACAAGAAGGAGATCGAGCAGGTCATTCCCCAGGTTTCGGTCTGACGTCCGCGAAGGCCCATCCCGGCCATCTCCGTCACATCAGGGCATATCCCGCCATCTTCAGCGTATGAAAGGAACATTCTGCTTTCTCCGGCGTATAAATGGTATGGAGCCGCGTTTTGCTCCGGAATGAATGAAGATGGGGGAGATCCTATGAAAAAGATACTATTCCGGTCTTTTGCCCTGCTGGCCGCTTTCCTGCTGGCCGTGACCGCCCTTGTTTCCTGCGGCAGAGCCGATAACGGGAACGTGGCGGCTCAGGAACTGAAAACATACACTTCTTATTCGGCAATCGCCAAAATGATCAAGAAAAGCCTGGACGCCGGCAACGGCGGCGCGGTCGGGCTCTGGCGCAACCTCGTGGGGGGCGCCAAATACGCAATGGACGCGGCGGAGGGCGCTCCGCAGCAATCGACGGACACCGGCGCCAAAAACAACGGCACGACGGATTATTCGTCCACGAACGTCCAGGTGGCCGGCGTCGATGAAGCCGACATCATCAAGACGGACGGCAGTTACCTCTACATCATCTCCAACGGGCGGTTCATCATCGTCGATGTCCGCAATCCGGCTCTGATGACGGTCGTCTCATCGATCACCTACATCAAGGACGCGACGGATTATTCCGAGAAGACCGTCATACCGGTCGAGATGTATCTTGATACGGAAAACAAGACCGTCACCCTGATCACATACTCCTATGACAACCGGTTGTACGACATCATGGCGGAAGCGTCTTCGTCGGAAACGTCTTCCCCGGGCGATGTGTCCGGTGAAACGCCCTCGGCGGCGGACGCCGCCCCGGACGTCAAGCCGGGCATCGCGGTCGACGGATTCTATTACGGGTACTGGGGCCAGCAGAGTGTGGTCGCCCAGGTGATCGACGTTTCGGACCCGGCGGCTCCCGCGGTCACCCGCGAGTTCTCCCAGGAAGGCAGCTATGTTTCCTCGCGGCGCATCGGCGAGTATGTGTATCTGATCACGAATAAATACCTGTACTATTTCACCGACCTGGCCGGAGATGTGAACACCGACCTTCTGATCCCCGCATACAAGGATACGGCCGCATCGGACGAATGGCAGAAATTCCCCGTGGACTCGATCCTCGTGGCAGAAAACAGGGACTACAGCAATTTCCTGATCCTGACCGCCCTGAATACGGCGGACAAGGACGCTGCGGTCAGCTCGAAGTCCGTCCTCGGAGCCGGGCAGAATGTCTACGCTTCGGCGGACAGCATCTACATCGCCAGCGCGCGCTACACCTATGAAGAACAGAGCTCTGCCGACGGCACGGTGTCGGCTCCCGGCGGTGTCGTGTCCGCACAGGAAGGCACCGGAACGGCAGCCACGGCTTCCGGTACTGTTGTAAGAGATGATGCCCCGGCGACCGCGTCGGGCGGCACGGATACGACGGTGGTGACGGGGGATCCGGCCCAGACGTCGGGCGAGACGTCTGAATCCAAGGAAGCCCCCGACACGGTCGAGGTTTTCCGGATTTTTGAAGCACCGGTCTACAAGGTTTTCACCGACATCTTCAAATTCAGCATCGGGGACGGCAGGGTCGAAGCCGCCGGGTCCGGCGTGGTGCCCGGCTATACCCTCAACCAGTTCTCGATGGACGAAAACAACGGATACTTCCGGATCGCGACGACGACAGGCGAGACCTGGAGGACCGATGAATACACCTCCATGAACAACCTTTACATTCTGGACGCCGACCTGAAGGTCGCAGGTAAAGTGGAAGGACTCGGCACCACCGAGACGATCAAATCGGTTCGCTTCCTCGGCGACAGGGCTTACATGGTCACTTACCGGACGACCGATCCGCTGTTCGTCTTCGACCTGTCCGATCCCAAAGCCCCCAAAGTCATGGGCGAGCTGAAGATCCCCGGATACAGCGAATACCTGCATCCCGTCAGCGGGGACAGGCTGATCGGTTTCGGCAAGAACACCGTCGAGGAGAACGGGACCGCGGTCGAGAAGGGGTATAAAGTGTCCGTTTTCGACGTCTCCGACCTGACGGCT
>CAZDPQ010000207.1:0-3548 GCA_964507305.1 uncultured Oscillospiraceae bacterium | reverse complement strand
TCCCCGCCGAGCTGAAGAGCGAGATCGAACAGCTCAAGAAGGACATCATCGACGGTAAGATCAAACTGGCCGACATCAAATAAGCCCGTACGAACCTTTTCGATCGGAGACCCCCTTCCCCAGGGAAGGGGGTCTTTTTTTATCGGGGCAACTGCCCCCGGCTATACCTCCATCACCCCACAGAACTGGTTTTACCTTTTTGCCTCCAAAAAATATTGACAAAATCTATCCGATTTTTTATAATATTTAAGAACAAATCCTTAAAAAAGAGGCCTGCCTATGGTAGAGAGTTATGCTCACCCCGAAAACCTGGTTGAAACCGCATGGGTCGCAGAGCACCTGAACGACCCCGCCGTGCGGCTGGTTGAATCTAATGAAGATGCCCTGCTCTATGAGACGGGTCACATTCCCGGCGCGGTGAAGGTAGACTGGTTTACCACCCTGCAGGACCCCGTGCGCCGTGATTTTCTGAGTCAGGACGAATTCGAAAAGCTCTGTTCTTCGCTGGGAATCAGCAACCAGACCACAGTGGTCTTTTATGGAGATAAAAACAACTGGTTTGCGTGTTACGCCTTCTGGTTGTTCTCCTATTACGGTCACGGGCACCTGCGGATTATGAATGGAGGCAGGCAGAAATGGATAAAGGAAGGTCGGACGCTCACCAGAGAAATTCCCGCCTACCCGCCCACAGCCTACAAAGCCAGGCCGCCGGTGCGCGAAATTCGTGCCTTCAGGGAAGATGTTTTTGCACACGTCTCGGCCGGTAAACCCCTGGTAGACGTACGCTCGCCTCAGGAATATACCGGTGAACTGTTACACATGCCCAATTACCCTCAGGAGGGCGCCATGCGCGGCGGGCACATCCAGGGAGCGGTCAACATCCCCTGGTCACTGGCGGTAGATCCGGATACGGGCATGTTCAAACCCCCCGCCGAATTGCGGAAACTGTTCGAGGAGCGGGGAATCCGACCGGATCAAGAGGTGATCGCTTACTGCCGTATCGGGGAGCGCAGCTCTCTGACATGGTTTGTGTTGAAGTACCTGCTGGGGTATCCACAGGTGCGGAATTACGACGGCTCATGGACAGAATGGGGCAACCTGGTGGGAGCGCCGATCCGCAAGGGAACAACGCCATGAACCCATCAGAGCACCTGCCGGCCCGCCTGGCCGAGATTGTAGAGGATTTCCGTCTCTGCGAAGGGCGAGAGAAGCTCGAACTTTTGCTCCAGTACGCTGAAAGCCTGCCCCCCTTGCCAGGGTGGCTCCAGGGGAGGGAGATGGAAATGGAAGCCGTGCCCGAATGCATGACTCCGGTAGCTGTGGCGGCTGAGATCCACGACGGGAGAATGCGCTTTCATTTTAAAGTGCCCGAAGAATCGCCCACAGTGCGCGGGTTTGCGGCGATTATTGCCGGGGGCCTGGAGGGAGCCTCTCCTGAAGAGGTGCTCAACCTGCCCGCCGATTTTTACCTCGCCATGGGGTTGCAGGAAGTACTCACCTCACAGCGCATGAACGGGATGTCGGCAATCGTGGCACACATCAAACGGCTGGCGGTAGAGCAAATTCGTTAACCACCGGGGATGACCGGTTCGTAGAGGAGAGCGGCACAGGGTGAGTCGGCTCTCCTCTTTCCCTTAACTTATCAGACAATTGCGCTTTTCCGTTCCAGTTTATGTTACAATACGGTCAACCTCTTTCCGCTTTAAGGAGTAGGGATGCCACCTGTCCTGGAACTCAAAGGAATTACCAAGCGTTTCCCGGGTGTGCTGGCAAATGATCACATCGATCTTACCCTCAACGAGGGAGAAATTCTCGCCCTGCTCGGGGAGAACGGCGCCGGGAAATCTACCCTGATGAACATCCTCTACGGTCTCTATCAGCCGGATGAAGGGGAGGTGTTCATCAGAGGAGAGAAAATCACCATTCATTCGCCCATCGACGCAATTCGGGCCGGGATCGGCATGGTGCACCAGCACTTCATGTTGATCCCGGTTTTTACTGTTACCGAGAACATCATGCTGGGATCCGAGTCCGTGCGGATGGGCGATTTTCTCGACCGCCCCGCGGCCGCCGCACGTATCCGGGAAATTTCCAGCCGGTACGGCCTGGAAGTCGACCCCGACGCCTATGTGCGTGACCTTCCCGTAGGGGTGCAGCAAAGGGTCGAGATCATCAAACTGCTCTACCGCGAAGCCAGCATCCTGATCTTTGACGAGCCCACTGCCGTGCTCACCCCGCAGGAAGCCGATGAATTGTTCGTCATCATGCGCGAACTGGCACGGCAGGGAAAATCGATCATCTTCATTACCCACAAACTTCGAGAAGTGCTGGATGTGGCCGACCGCATCATGGTCATTCGGCGCGGCGCTGTGGTGGGTGAGACAGTACCCGCCCAGGCTGACCGTCAGAAACTGGCCGCGATGATGGTGGGACGTGAGGTGCGGCTGGAGGTTGAAAAGCGCATTGCTCACGCCGGGGATGTCGTTCTGGAAGTGCACGACCTGGTGGTCACCGACGCTCAAAAACAGATCACCGTGGACGGAGTGAGCTTTGATGTGCGCGCGGGAGAAATTCTTGGCGTGGCCGGGGTGCAGGGCAACGGGCAAACCGAGCTGGTGGAAGCGGTGACCGGCCTGCGCCAGCCGGTGAGCGGTTCAATCCGTTTGCTGGGTCAGGATGTAACCCGCGCCACCCCGCGGGAAATCATTGAACTGGGCACAGCCCACGTTCCTGAAGACCGTCAGCGCGATGGGCTGGTGCTTTCTTTCCCGGTGGCAGAGAACATCGTCCTGTGCACTTATTACAAGCCGCCCTTTGCCAGAGGGGTGCAGTTGCAACACGAGACCATCTACGAAACCGCCAACCGGCTGATCGCCGACTTTGATATTCGCACTCCGAGCGCTTCCACCTCGGTAGGCTCACTATCGGGCGGAAACCAGCAGAAAGTAATCATCGCCCGCGAGTTTTCGCGCCCTATTCACCTGCTGGTGGCTTCACAGCCCACGCGCGGGCTGGATGTGGGTTCGATCGAATATATCCACCAGCGGATCGTGCAGAAGCGCGATGAGGGCTGCGCGGTGCTGCTGGTTTCTCCTGAGCTGGATGAAATTATGGAACTTTCTGACCGAATTGCGGTGATGTACCGGGGAAAAATTGTGGCCATCGTGCCGGCAGAAAGCGCCACCAAGTCGTACATTGGCCTCTTGATGGCTGGCGTCAGCCCTGAACAGGCGGGCGCCCCGCAGGAGGGAGAACGCATCGTCGAGTCGACGTTCTGAACGGGGTGAAATTGTGAGCAAACCAGAAAATAAACCCGATGCTGGCAAAGTTTTCCTGGAAGAGGTGACCCGCCCCCCCGTGAATGAACGGGTGCGTGGATGGCAGCGCGTGGGCCGGGTGATGCTGGTGCCGGCGCTGGCGGTGGTGACGGGGCTCTTACTGGGAGCCGTGTTGATCATTTTGACCAGCGAACCCGTTTGGGGGGCTTTTCGGGTCTCCCTGGGTAGTGGGCTGGTCACGGCGTGGAATACGATTGTTCAGGCCTATAC
>CAZDPQ010000206.1:0-3630 GCA_964507305.1 uncultured Oscillospiraceae bacterium | reverse complement strand
ATCGTCAAAGAAGGGAAGGTCGAGGAAATCTGCGGGGCCATCCCGCAGCAGTTCCTCCGGCACCCCGTCACGGACCTCGGCGACCGGCTCGTGATCCCCGGATTCGCCGACATGCACGTCCACGCCCCGCAATACGACCAGCGCGGGCTCGGCATGGACATGAAGCTGCTCGACTGGCTTCACGACTACACATTTGCCAATGAAAGCCGATTCGCAGACCCGGAACACGCGCGCGACGCGTACGGCCGGTTCGCCGACGCGCTGGTCCGCGCCGGGACGCTCTGCGCGAGCATCTACGCCACCGTCCACCGGGAAGCGACCGAGATCCTGTTCGAGATCCTCGCACACCGCGGTGTGCGCGCTTTTGTCGGAAAAGTCAACATGGACATCAACTGTCCCGCGGAGCTGAAGGAAAAAACCGCGACGTCCCTGGAAGAGACCGAAGCGCTGATCCATAAATACGGCAAAGACCCGCTCGTCCGGCCCATCCTAACGCCCCGCTTCGTGCCCACCTCCAGCGACGCGCTCCTCGAAGGCCTCGGCAGGCTGGCGCTCCGGTACGGCGTGCCCGTCCAGTCGCACCTTTCCGAAAACACCGACGAAATCCACTGGGTCCGCCGGCTCCACCCCGACGAGCAGGCCTACTCGGACGTCTACGACACCTTCGGCCTGTTCGGCCGCAGCCCGACGCTCATGGCGCACTGCGTTCACGTGACGGACCCCGAGATCCGGCTGATGCACGAACGCGGCGTGACCGCCGTGCACTGCCCCGACTCGAACATCAACTTCGCCAACGGCATCATGCCGGCGCGCCGGATGCTCCGCGCCGGCGTGCCGGTCGTCCTCGGCTCCGACGTCGGCGGCGGCCACAACCTCGCGATGAACCGCGTCATGGTCAGCGCGATCCAGCAATCCAAAGCCCTCTCGCTGCAGGACCCTGACGCCGCGCCGCTGACCTTCGAAGAAGTATTCCACATGGCGACGCGGGGCGGCGGGAGTTTCTTCGGAAAAACCGGCGCCTTCGAAAAAGGCTGCCCGTTCGACGCGCTGATCCTCGACGACTCACCCCTCGGCGGCCCCCTCCGCTCGCTCAAAGAGCGGCTGCAGCGCTTCGTCTACACCGGCGACGACCGGTGCATCACGGCGCGCCTGATCGACGGCCGGAAGATCGGCTGACCCGCGGCACGCACGTACACACACGGTCACGTACGGTCAAGCCTGGTCAGGTCCGCTCAGGTCCCGTCCCTGCCTGATTCTTTGTCATGATTGTCGAGATAGCTGTAAAGGGTGAATTTGGAGATCCCGAAATGTTCGGCGATCCGGTCGCCCGCGCCGGTGACGAGGAAAGCGCCCGCGTCGCGCAGGAAGCGGACGGCCGCGATCTTGTCGGCGCGCTTCATCAGCGGGACGGGCTTGCCCGAGACCGCCGCCGACTGCTCGATCAGGCTGTCGAGCAGTTCGCCGACGCTGCCCGCCGACGGCGGCGGCTTGCCGTGCCCCGGGCGCAGCTCCGGTCCGATGAGCGCGCCGACGGCCTTGTCGGCCGACAGCATGCCGGTGATATCGTAATTGACGCACAGCGCGCAGCAGATCTTCCGATCGCCGTCGCGCAGGTACATGGTGCTTGACTTGAGGATGCGGCCATCCTGCGCGCGCGTCAGGCGGCCTGCATAATCCTGCAGTGAATCCGGATCATTGGCCAAGGTGTCCAGCACGGCCCGGGAAGGCCCGTCGCCGATGCGCCGCCCGCTCACATGACCGTTCTCGATGAACACGATCGAATGCGCGGGATCCCCCGACACCAGGTCATGGACCACCACTTCGCAGTCCCGCCCAAACTGACCGGCCAGCATCTCCGCCATCCGGACAAGAAGCCGGAGCTTTTGTTCCACTTCGGAAGCCATCGTCCAACCCCCCGATCCCCGCAGGGTAAAACATGAAAAACTTTTTGCCTACCGCCATCATACCATAAAAAAATGAAGAGCGGTACGGCAGGGAGAGGCGGGGTCATGACAGGAAAAACGAGGGAGGTGAAGGATATGCTATCTTTCGAGGATCAATGCGACGACAAGTTGAATAATGTCTATTTTTGTTGGAGTCTATGTTACAATGATAATGTTGATGTCAGCATTAGTCGGAGAACATGTACACAAGGAAATCTGCTGCATGCGATCGATTGCCTTTATTGATCTGGAAATCAACGCAAATACAGGGGAAGTACTCGATTATGGATGCATCATGGATTCGGGGCTGACTTTGCATACCAGGTCATCGGACAGCCTGATGCGATTCCTATCCAACGCGGAATTCATTTGCGGCCACAATCTGCTGAAACACGATATCAAATATCTTCAAAATATCATTCGGCAAATGAATATCCCGGAAAGCCGGTTCGTCGACACATTGTTTCTTTCACCACTGTTGTTTCCGAAAAAACCATATCATGCCTTGCTCAAAGACGAAAAACTCCAGACCGATGAACTGAACAATCCTCTTAATGACGCGATCAAGGCAGAAGATCTGCTTTATGATGAGATCGAATCATTTAAACGACTGGATGAATCACTAAAAACGATCTATTATCTGCTTCTACATGACACCCTGGAATTCGGTGGCTTTTTTCGGTTCATGGAATACGAAGCAAAAGGAGATGCAGAGGATCTCATATCCCGCTCCTTTGAAGGCTCGATCTGCCGCAATACAGACCTGTCGTCGATGATCCGTGAATATCCGATCGAGCTTGCATATTGCCTTGCTAATCTCAAGGCGGATGACCGTTTCTCGATTCATCCGGCTTGGGTTTTTTACAATTATCCTCATATGCAGAATGTCATCCACTTGTTGCGGAACAGCCCTTGCTTACGAGGCTGTTCCTATTGCGATCAAGCCCTGGATCCTTCGACAGGGTTGAAAAAATACTTCGGTTTTGATTCATATCGACAGTATGGTGGAAAACCGCTACAGGAAATGTCAGTCCGGGCTGCGCTGCACAGAAAATCCATTCTCGTCATTTTTCCCACAGGCGGCGGCAAATCGATTGCTTTCCAAGTGCCTGCCCTCATGGCGGGTGAAAACACCAAAGGATTAACGGTCGTCATTTCACCGCTTCAATCCCTGATGAAAGACCAGGTTGATAATCTCGAGAAATCCGGAATCACGGAAGCTGTGACGATCAACGGGTTGCTTGACCCGATCGAGCGTGCAAAGTCCATTGAACGTGTCCGCGACGGATCTGCTTCTATTTTGTATATTGCTCCAGAATCGCTTCGATCCGTGACGATTGAAAACCTGTTGCTTGGGCGCAGGATCGAACGTTTTGTCATTGACGAAGCGCACTGCTTCTCTGCATGGGGACATGATTTCAGGGTCGATTACCTATATATCGGGAAATTCCTGACTCAGTTGCAGGCCAATAAAAATTTAGATGAACCAATCCCGGTTTCCTGTTTCACTGCAACTGCCAAGCAGGCTGTAATCGAGGATATCCGCTCCTATTTTAAGAGTACGATGGGCTTGGAACTTGAGGTTTTTCAATCGGATGCTGACAGAGACAACCTAAATTACAAGGTTCTTGTTAAAGAAAACGAAGCGGATAAATATAAAGAGCTGAGAAACCTGATCGAGGCAAAG
>CAZDPQ010000205.1:0-3725 GCA_964507305.1 uncultured Oscillospiraceae bacterium | reverse complement strand
GGGCTCTTGTAGCCCAGGGATTTATGCATACGGTAACAGAAACTACTGAACATTTTTCGCCGCACTGCACGTCATGATATTCTCCAGACAGCCTGAAATCTCCATACCGGCATATTGGCTTGATCCTGAGAAAATGGTGTTTCCTTTGCGATCGGAAAGGCATACGGACACTTCTGCCATGATGCTTTCTTCGATTTCCCGTTCCATCAAGCCGTTCTTCGGCGCTTTCAGAATCCCGCCTTTTCGGTAATCTGCCGTGAAATGGAGGATGTGTGTCCGGTTTTGAAGACGAACCTCAATCGAGTCTCCCTCGTTTTTTGAATATGTTATCCTGCTACCGTTATATGTCGAAAAATTGTAGAATCCCTTATTCGTTCTGAGAAACGAGATCAATCCTGTAAAGCTTCTCCGGAACCATGGTATTCGGGCGACGGAGAACATAAAGGCAGCGTTCGCTTCTTCGAAGTGATTGGCCTGCAGCCAGATCCAGGATTCCGGAAAGGACCGCCCCCAGTCCTTTTCAATGTAGCCTTCACCGCCTGTCATATCCAATGGAACATCCTGTATCGTGAGGCTGCCGCTGATCGTATGATGGATATTGACGATTCCGTGATAGCATTCCATGCCCGGCATAAAAGAAAACGGCCCCATGATGCCCGGGTTGAAAAAGGATTTGGGATACTTCTCGATGGCATCAAAATGCAGACTGCCTTGTATCGAGGAATTGCCGCTGCGGAGGTCGACCGACATATCCATATCCGAAAAATGATTGCGTCCTACATGGACATCAAATCGGTTCCTATCTGCCTGGAATTCATCCATGGCAAACCGGAAATACTCTGTTTTCCCTTTCACCGCGTCGATGAACTGGATGAATGCGTGGGGATCTTGTTGATTTTTCCCGATTGAAATGCCCGGTATGATGGCGAAAACGGTTTGTCGTGACTTGTCGATGAGCTTAAAATACCAGCCCTCGAAATATCCGCTTTTCCTTTTCGTACCTTGAAATGCTTCCGGTTTCCATATCCTTCCGATAGCCATGTCATCATCCCCGCATTCAGTAAATGCTCCCCATCCGGAAGCAATCGATCTCCTCCACCAGAGCGCTGCCGCCGATGGCCTCGAAAGACAGGTGATGGCTGTCCGGGAGAGACGGGTAACAGGGCTGGGTGACGTAGTAGTGGTTGTTGAGGAAAACTTCGCTGAGGCATTTGTCCAGCAGGATCCGGATCGACAACCGGCCGTCCGCAAAGTGCTCCAGGGGGAGCACTTCCGGATTCCTGCCCTGGATGGCCCCCGATCCGCGGCTGGACCGGGTGGTGTCCAGCATGGCATAGACGGAAGACGAGTGGCCGTTCGGGACATAGTCCGGGGCGGTCTGATAGACGGTCAGCGATGTGTATTCCCGGGAATCCGCGGATTTGAAAAAGCGGATGACGACAGCCCGGGCGGTCTGCATGTTGAGAGACAGACGGATGTCGGCGGCTTTTGCCGTGAACGGGACCGTGACCTCCTCGAACGCACGGAGATGCAGCGCCTTGTGGTGATACGGGTCGCTGTGCAGGCTTTCCAGCGATTCGACGGGGGCGAAGGTCGGGATTTTTTCCGCGTCGAGTCCGACCCGGATCATGGCGGAAAACATTCCCTTGCGGTCGAGGTCTTCCTGCGCGTCGTTGGTGTTGAAAATCAGGTACAGCCCGCCCCGGCCGTCCGGCATGGCACACGGGGCATTCAGGGCGTTCCCGACTTTGCCGTAATTGAACTTGACCTTGCGATCGGGCATGAAAACGTGCCTTTCGCGGTCATATTCGCCGGTCAGGCAATAGGCGCCGGTCGTATGGCTGAAAAAGAAAAGGGCATACCGGTCGCCGAGCGGCAGAAAATACGGGCAGGCGCCGTCATTCCCGATTTCGATGAAAACATTGCCGGGGATCAGTTCGCCCACATAGGACCAGTTCATCAGATCCTGTGACCGGAACAGATGTTCGACCATCCTGTCGAGGCGCGTCGTTTTGTCGCTCCGGGCGCTGTAAAAGGTCCCGGAAAGGGAATAAAAGCCGTCGTCTTCCTGCCACAGGAACGGGTCGAAGATCCGGTACGGATGGCCGTCCGGCGTCGCGTCCGGATGGAACGGGAGCACGGCTCTCTCCGCGAGCTTTTTCCAATCCAGCAGGAACTCGTCCTCCGCGACGGCCACCGCGTTGCCCCGGCCCGCCGCGTGGTACATGGCGACCGCCCTGCCGCCGCAAACGCAGATATTGCCGCTGTACACGGCGTCTTCGAAGGTCGGGTAGATCGCCAGCGGGAGATCTTTCCAATGGACCAGGTCATCGCTGACGAAGTGCCCCCAGTGCTGGCGGTATTGCCCGGCCGGAGGGTAGGCCTGATAGAAAAGGTGATAGCGTCCTTTCCAATAGCACAGCCCGTTCGGGTCGTTGATCCGGCCGTCGGGCGCCCAAAGATGGTACTGCGGATAATAGGGATCGTTCTTGCGGGCTTGCCGGTATTTCGTGTATTCCCGGACCTGCTCGTGATCCTGCAGATCGTCAACGGATCGAAGCGGCTTCGTCATATGGCACCTCCATCATTGCGACAGAATTCATGATCTTGCACCGGCAATCGTCTTGTTTTATTATAACCTTTTCTTGGGAAATAAACTTCGAAAAGCTCAACCCGACGTTTTCGGACTTTTCAACCCGACGATTTCGGAAAATCCCGGCAGAATCGTTCCTCAAGCCTTTCTCCTGCAATCATAGCAGATGCCGAGATTTGCGTGGCGGGGTCCGCCGTAGGACTTGAACTCGTCCTCGACCGCGATGCGGCCGCAGGTTTCACATTTCACCCACCGCCGGCCGGCAGAATCATAGGCGGGCGTCTCCTGCTGCTCCAGCATCGGCAGGACCTCCTCCCGGTATCGGCTGTATTCGCCGCGTTTGCCGGAAAGCATATTCACAGGATGGCCGCGCGGGGATTCCGCAGGCGCTGCAATCGGCGGTCCCGCCGGCGGATACGCCGGAGCGCGGGAGAAGGTGCCGGAAGCTGCCTGCCGGGATGGGGTGCCATATGCTGCCTGCCGGGAGGAGAGCATGCGGTCCTACCGTTCCATCAGCAGCCGGGCGATCTCTTCTTCCTTGTGCCTGTTTTTCTCGTCGAACCGGCGGATCTCCTCGTTGAACGCGACCTGCTTTTCCTCCAGCCACGCCCCGTACCGGTCATGGAAGCCGGGCAGGGTGATTTCGCCGTTTTCGATTGCCAGGCGGTCGAGAGAGGCCGTTTCCGCATAGGTTTCCGGGTAGGCACCGGGATCCCAGGCGAAACCGTTGTGCTCGTAGCATGCGCGGTCCGCTTTGTATTGTGTCACTTCCTGCCCGTTCCACGCGACGACCAGAAGATCCCGATTCGGGGATTCGTTCAGAAGGTAGCGTTTGATGAAATAGGTTTTGCTCTCCCGGACAAGGGTGTCCGGACTGCCGATCACAAGCCATCGGACCGGGATGCCTTTTGCCCGGTAATCGCGTGTGAGCGCCGCCCGCCGGTGGGCGGAGAGGTGATGCGTCTCGATTTCCACGACGGTGCAGGAGCCATCATCCCACTCGAAAAGAAGATGGGTGTAGTGGCGGGGAAGGACTTTCACTTCGGTGCGGACGGAATATCCCTTGTTTTTAAAATGCTCATACAGGGTCCGCCGGACCGTGCGCATGATTCCGGTGTTTGCCCTGTCGAAA
>CAZDPQ010000204.1:0-3729 GCA_964507305.1 uncultured Oscillospiraceae bacterium | reverse complement strand
ACCACATGGGGGATTTCTTCTTCTTTATTCGACCGAGAACAATTTTACACTAACTGGACGGATCCGGCACCGTGCCGGTGCAAACGGGACCGCCGCAGCACCGTTCGCCGCATCCGTATCAGAGCCGGACGCACGGGCGGCCGAATTCGAGCATGGTGCGCCGGAACGCGTCGCGCGAACGGAGGATCGTATCCGCGTCGACGCAGAATGTGAGCCGGAAATGGCCGGGCATGCCGAACGCGGAACCCGGGACGGACAGGATGTTGTGCTTTGCGGCCGCCGCGACGAATGCATTGTCATCGGGAACCGGGGATTTCGGGAAAAGGTACAGCGCGCCGCCGGGCTTCACGCATTCGATTCCCGCACCCGTCACAACATCGTAGAGCATGCCGCACCGTTTGCGGTAGCTCTCGATGTCGACCCTGGCGCCGATCGATCGCTCGATGACCCTCTGCATGAAAGACGGAGCGTTGACGAATCCGAGGGACCGGTTGGCCGTCACGGCAGCCGCCATGAGGTCCTCCAGGTCTTCGCAGCCGGGGGACACGGCCAGGTATCCGATCCTGTCTCCGGGGAGCGCAAGCGCTTTGCTCCAGGAATAGCACTGGATCAGGTTTTTGAAGATCGCCATCGTCGGCGGCACCGATATCCCGTCAAACACGATCTCCCGGTACGGTTCGTCCGACAGTACATAGACGGTATGGTCGAGACCAAGCAGCAGGCTGTTCAGCCCGCGCAGGCTTTCTTCGGAATAGACGGCGCCGCTGGGATTGTTGGGCGAATTGATCAGGATGGCCTTCGTCGCCGGGGTGACGGCCGCGCGGATCGCATCCGGGTCCGGCTCGAACGTGTCGGGCCTGCAGGGGACGACGACGGGGACGCCGCCGTGGTTGCGGATATAGGAAAAATATTCGACGAAATACGGTGTGATGACCAGGACCTCGTCGCCCGGGTCGAGCAGGGATTTGAGCGCCACATTCAAAGCGCCCGCCGCGCCGACCGTCATGACGATGTTGTCCGCGGGGATCTCGAGTCCCGCATCCCTGCTCAGCATCCGCGCCACCGCGTCGCGGACCGACAGGTATCCGGCGTTGCTCATGTACTTGTGCAGGCCCGGTTCGCCGGACTCCGCGAGCGAACGGAACGCATCGGTCACTTCCCGGGGCGGCTCAAGGTCCGGATTGCCGAGGCTGAAATCGTAGACATTCTCAGGGCCGTACAAGGCCTTGAGACGATTCCCCTCCTCGAACATCCGCCGGATCATCGACGATTTGCCCAGAGAATCTTTCATCGCTCGTGAAATCATGAGACACCTTCCTTTTAATTTTCAGCACACCCGATCCGCCGGTCTGCACCGGATCGGTCCGGCTGCCGCCGGCGGGAGGGTGAAGCCGGATCGGTCATTTTTCGTCAAGCATCGACGTGCAGGCCGGGCAGCGGGTCGCCGCGATGTCCACGGTCGTCCTGCAGTAGGGGCAGACCTTCGTCGTCGGAGCGGCGGGCACTTCCTCCGCTTTGCCGTTCTTCTTGGAAAGAAGCTTGGTGGACGCGCCCTTGAGACCCGTGATCGCCTTGATCATGAGGAAGATCGCGAGCGCGATGATGAGGAAGTCAACGATGTTGGTAATGAAGACGCCGTAATTGAGCGTCGGGATATTGAGGGCCTTCGCGTCGTCGATCGTCGTGATCACCGAGCCTGCGGGCGCTTTCTTCAGCAGCACGAACAGGTTGTTGAAATTGTTCGAGCCGGTGATCAGGCCGATGAGCGGCATGATGATGTCATTGACCATGGAAGAGACGATTTTACCGAACGCTCCGCCGATGATGACGCCGACAGCCAGATCGATCACATTGCCTTTCATGATGAAAGCCTTGAATTCCTTCAGCATACTTCCACTTCCTTTCATTTCTGCTACCTTTCATTCCGGCGAATGCCGTGCTTCTTCCATTATAGCAAAAGATCCGCCAGAATGGCTTTCTCCGTATGGCCATTTATGAAAACGCCGCGGATCGTCCCCTTGAGGGAAGGGTCTTCCGCGCATTCCGGCGGCAGATGGATCCGCGCGGGCAGGTAGTCCTCCGTGTAGCCCGAGGCTTCGCCGCCGGCCGCCTCGATCAGGACCTTCCGCGTCTTCCCGGCCATCGCGGCGAAGCGCGCGCGCCGAAGCCCCGCGGCAAGATCGATCAGTTCCGCGCTCCGCCGGTTCATCACGGCCGCGGGGACGGCGCCCGGCATTCCGGCGGCCTTCGTCCCTTCGCGGCGGGAAAACCGGAACACATGGATATCCTGAAAAGCCATTTCGGCGCAGAAATCCATCGTCTCGCGATGCTCGGCGTCCGTTTCGCCCGGAAATCCAGTGATGATATCCGTGGTCAATCCGGCTTCCGGGAAACGTGCGCGAAGGCCCGCGGCGGCTGTGCGGTACCCCGCCGTATCGTAACGGCGGTCCATCCGGCGGAGGACGCTGTCGCTCCCGCTTTGGAGGGACAGGTGAAAATGGGGGCAAAGCTTGTCCAGGGAGGCGATCCGTTCCAGGAAGCGGGGTGTGATCGAGTCGGGCTCCAGCGATCCGAAGCGGATCCGGTCGATCCCGCCGATTGCCGACAGGTCGGCGGTCAGGTCCGCGAGGGCTTCGCTGCCGGAGCCACGGTCCGCTCCGTAGGAGCAGATGTGGATCCCGGTCAGGACGATCTCGCGGTAGCCGGCGTCGGCAAGCCCGCGCGCCTCTTCGAGGATTGCTTCCTCTCCGCGGCTGCGCACCCTGCCGCGCGCATAAGGGATGATGCAGTAGGAGCAGAAATTGTTGCAGCCGTCTTCGATTTTGAGGAAGGCGCGGGATGCCTCCCGGGAGAGGGCGGGACCCGTTTCCTCGAAACCGCAGCCGGCGTCCGCCGCGATGCGCACGGTCCGCGGGGCGATGGCGCCGCCGGACAGGAATTCCCCGACGAGCCGCACGGCATCGCTCTTGTTTCGTGTGCCGATCACGATGTCGGCTTCTTCCGCGCCGCCGAACAGCTCGGTATGGCAGCCCATCGCGACGATGACGGCGCCGGGATTGGTCATGCGCGCGCGCCGGATGAACTGGCCGGACTTGCGTCCGGCCTCGCCGGTCACCGTGCAGGTGTTGATGATATAGATATCGCTGATTTCGCCGAATCCGCGCTGCTCATAGCCTGCGGCCGCAAATCCCTGCGCAACGGCGTCCGATTCATATCGGTTGACCTTGCAGCCCAGCGTATGGATCGCAAACGTCCCGGCCGCGCGGCCGGTCATTTTCCGCCGCCCGCAAGCGTCTTGCGGTATTTTTCGCTTTCCCATCCGGAAATGAAGTCTTTCCCCGATTCGCTCATCGTCACCACGGTCCGGCCGCTGCGTTCGATGACCGATGTGATGAACGTCACGGCGGCGATCGTCTCCTCGATCGTGCGGGCTTCGTCGCTCCCGCAGGAATAGACGATGCTGCCGGAACCGCGGTAGATGACGCACTTGCCTTCACGGCCGTCCCTCAGGTCGGCGGGTGCCGGGCCGTCTTCGATCGCCATGCTGCCGGTCAGGAAGACCAGCTGGTCGGGATACAGCGCATTGACGCAGTAATAATCCAGGTCGTACCGGGGATCCCGCGCGAAACGGTCGAGCCCTTCGGTCTCCGACACATAATAGGTCTTCTCGCCGAAACGTACCTCGCGGAGGCGTATCGCGGGGAAATCCGCTTCCGTAACGCCGAACGC
>CAZDPQ010000203.1:0-3739 GCA_964507305.1 uncultured Oscillospiraceae bacterium | reverse complement strand
CGGTAGGTGCGCAGAGAGCGGCGGATTTCGCGCCGGGCTTCTTCTTCTCCCACTTCCTTCCCCACATCCATGAGATAGGTGCGGGGGTGAACATCGGGCAGGCAGACCAGGTAATAAAGAATGCGCGGACAGTAAGCCCACTGCTTCAGATCGGTCACCCGGAAAGGGAACTCCATAATTTCTTCGTAAGGGTCCAGCATGGCGGGGCTTCTTCCTTTCGGCTCAGTCTGGTTTCTGGTCGATCACCCGGCGCTTACGCCAGTCTTCGGCACAGACGGGCACCAGCTGCACATTGCCGGGGCTTTTCCCCAGGATGCGCCGGATTTTGACGAACAGTTCCTGCTGTTTTCCGGGCAACAGCCAGCCGGTAAATGCGCTGAACTGGATGCGGTCCAGGCCGTAATCGAGGCAGACGTCGGCAATTTTGCTCCGTTTACGATCGTTGGGAA
Organism: uncultured Oscillospiraceae bacterium; assembly: GCA_964507305.1. GTDB lineage: Bacteria > Bacillota > Clostridia > Saccharofermentanales > UBA5734 > JAQVYV01. The sequence continues at coordinate 3,290 of CAZDPQ010000203.1, read as the reverse complement.
TATCATAGATCAGGATCAGGTTGGGGGTTTTCTCCATACAGAAGGTCACCAGGGCAGTACGGAGGGGATGTAGGCTTCGCGCTCTCCGCGCAGGAAGGTGGCCATGTGGCGGGCCTGCATCTGGATCACCCCGCGGATGGGGAAGCGTTTGCCTTCGAAGGGAATGAGGCTATCCAGGCGCTCAAGCACTTTTCCGGCAATGGTGCGGCGGGTTTCGAGGGTGAGGAGGTGCTTATCATCCTGCTTGAACTCCATGCCTTTGTTGGCCAGCCCAAGGATGGTGCGGTCGACCACGGTGGGGCGGAATTCTTCGATAAAATCGAGGGTGAGGCTGGGCTTGCCGGGGCGGTCGACGTGCAAAAACCCGGCGTAGGGGTCGAGCCCGGCCAGCACGATGGCGCGTTCTACCTGGCCGTAAAGGATGCCGTATCCGTAGTTGAGGGCGGCGTTGACCGGGTCGGTAGCCCCGCGCCCGACGCGCCCCGGGAAGGCGAATTTCTCGGGGATGGTCTGGCGGATGGCGTCCCAATAGCGTTGTGCGGCGCGGCCTTCGATCCCCAGGATAGACAGGCGCAGGTCGTCCATGGTAAGCTTTGCTTCCTGAACCTCCGGTGAGCGGCGAAGACGTTCGAGGGCGGCCTGTTCGTCGAGCACTTCGGCGGCGCAACGGCGCAGTTCTTCATACAGGGCAGGCTGGCTTTCTTTGCGGTTTTTACTCAGGTATTTCAGGAAGTTGGCCTGGTTCTGTAGTTTCCCGCTGGCCAGCGCCAGGGCCAGCTCCAGCCCCCGGCGGTGGTGGTAGGCTTCCAGCTGAGCGCGGCGGGTGGCAATGGTGCCGGTGAGTGCGGCGCTGTAGAGGGTGGCGTAAGGCGAGCCGCTGGGGCTGACGAAGAAAATAGGAATGCCGCGTTCGGTGCATTCCTGCACGGCATCGGCGCTGATGCTCACCCCCTGGCTGGCGATGACCACCGATTCGAGGTGCATGAGCGGCGCCTGAAGGCGTTTCTCTTCTCCCACGGAGATAATGAGCCGCTCGCTGTGCTTGCCGATGAAAGCGCCAAATTCGTCCACGACCAGATGCTGGATGATCCCCATTTCTGCTCCCTTCTGGTGGTTAACCCGCGCGGCGGAAGACGCCGTTGCCTTTCACGGTGTCTTTTCCTACCTGCACCAATTCTCCCCACAGCAACCACGGCAGCAGTTCTTCCCATGCCGAAACCGGCGCAGCATAACGGGCGCTTCCGACCAGCCCGCTGATCCAGGTTTTGGAGCCGGTGCGGCTGGAGCCGCTGGAGACCTCGACCCAGCGGGTGTGGTTTTCGATCATGCGCACCTCGCGCGCCAGGTTTTGCAGGCGGGTGCGTTCTTCCAGCGGGCGGTGTTCGCCGCCCGAAAACTGTATGGCCAGCTCATCTACCCGCTCCAGCAGGCGGTTAAAGAAGATGGAGAAATCTGGAGCTTTCACCAGCGCTTCGTTCCAGATGAGGCGGAGGGGGGTCAGAAATTCGAGCCCAAGCGAAGCAACGCTCCCTCCACGCCAGCGACGGCTGACCTGCCCGGCCTGGAGGAGCACATCGGCATGGGTGACGGGCTGTTCGGGCAGGCGCAGCACCTGCTCGCCCTCAGGGAGCACCTCTTCTTCACGCCCGCCGGGGAACTCGGCCACCACACGGCGCAGGCGGAAGCGCCCCCGCCCTGCACCTACCCCGCCCAGGCCCATCTCTGGCACGGCCAGGACGAAGTAAGGTAAAAAGCGCCGGGCTTCTCCGAAGAGGGTGAGGTGAAAGGCAAAACGCTCATCCGGCATGAGCAGCGAAGGCGCCTCCACCGGTGGGGTGAGGATGTAACCCCGGCGTTCTACGCCGGGCTTCTCGTGTGCGGCCACCAGCCAGCACACCGGGCAATGAGCCATATGTTCTGCATCTATAGAAACCTTTTGCCCCGGCACCGAGGGGACACTGTAAGCACAGGTGGCCCGGCGCATGACGTCTACCAGGGCGCCACGCAGGTTGCTGCCGGCGCGCCACCCCCCCAGGCGCAGGGGGGTCTCTGTGACACACTCAAAACGTAAACGGGTAAAGGTGAGAGGGAATGGGGTCATTCTTCCTGATCATCCTCCATGGCAGGGTTTGCTTCGAGATCGAGGCCGAGATCTTCACGATAAGGCAGGCGGACAACGGGCGGAAAGCCGCGCTCTCCCTCCAGCAGAGCATGGCGCTGTACCAGCATGGCGTAAAGCCCCCACGAAAGCGGCACCAGCAGGCTGTCGGCTTCGAGAGCGCGGTCGCTGTCGCGCAGGGTGAGGTAGTCGTCGTAGAGCGACTCTGGGAGAACTTCGGTACTGTTGAAAAGGCGGTCGAACTGTGCGGCCAGGGTCTGGTTCGAGCGAAAAGGTTGCAGAGAATCCAGAAAAATGCGCTGAAATTCCTGTGCCGCGCGCTGGTATTCTTTCTGCCAGGCATCGAGCACTGCTCCAGTGTATATGGCATCCAGCCACTGGGGCAGAGAGCGTTCATCCAGCACCACACCTTTCCCGTGAGAGGCGGCAAAGTGTTCTTCCAGCACTTCCAGGGTATGAGTGACCTGTTCAATAGGGCGGTAAACACGGCGGAAGACCTCGTCCATGCCGCGAAAGACATATACGGGCGCCAGTTCCCGCCTGCCAAGGCGGTTGATGCGCCCGATGCGCTGCAGCAGGGCTTCCAGCGGAGCGGGGTCAGAAAAAAGCACGTCCAGATCGAGGTTCAGGCTCACTTCCACTACCTGGGTGGCAACCAGCACCAGTGGGCGATGATCCGTCGGGTTCAGCCCTGCCGCCTGAAGCATCTCGCGTTCTTTGCGGGCGCGGTCGTGACCGGTAAAGCGTCCATGAAGCAGGAAAAAGGGAATTTCAGGGGGAAGGTGGTCACGCATCCACAGCCATACCTGCTGGGCGCGTCGGACTGTGTTGCATACTACCAGCACCCGCCGCCCCTGGCGGGCTTCTTCAAGGGCCTGATTCAGGTTTTTCTCGTCCAGCAAATCACCATCGGCCAGAAAGAGGCGATGGCGGCGCAACCCCGCCAGCAAGCGCCGGGAAGCATGGATGGAAGTGACCTGCCCCAGGGTGTCTTCCAGGGCGGCGCGGAGAGGGGCAGGCAAAGTTGCCGACATGACCAGAAAACGCGCCCCGCAGGTACGTGCCAGGAACCCCATCGTAGATACAATCATCGCCAGCCGATCCGGTTCGTAGGCGTGAATCTCGTCAAAGACAAATGCGGCTTCGGTAAAATCGCTCAGCAGGGCCTCGT
>CAZDPQ010000202.1:0-3749 GCA_964507305.1 uncultured Oscillospiraceae bacterium | reverse complement strand
GTTGACTGTCTCGTGGATCGCAAGGCAGGTGTCGGCGTTGTCGTGCGCGGCGATGAAGCCGTGGTTCTGCATGAAGATCGCGGAGGGCTTCTCTCCCGTCGCCTCCAGCACGCGCTGCTGCTCCGCCGCGATCGCGAAGGTCAGGCTGGCGCCGGGATTGATGTACGGGACATACCCCCAGGAGAACCCGGCGCCGTCAAGCGCCTTCTCCGCGACGGCCCTGCCCTCCGCGCTGCACGCGGCCAGGTTGGCGTATACGGGGTGCGTATGCAGCACGAACTTCTGCAGCAGCGAATGGAAACCGGCTTCGACGGACGGCCGGAGCGGCGCGAGACCCTCGATCCCGACGATCGCCGCTTTCGCCGCCGCGGCGCCGGCAGCCTCCACGTCTCCGAGCGACTTCGGATCGGTATTCCTGTAAAAATCCGTCACGGCCGCGTAATCGAGAACGGCGTATGCGTTGTTCTCCGTGATCTGGCTGAGCCGGTAGCCGGAAGCCTTGATCGCCATCAGGCGGCCGTCGAATTTACACGACGTGTTGCCGCCTCCGCCCTGGACATAGTCCGCGCGGGACCCGGGGCCTGTCGAAATGCGGACGTAATCCCTCAGGACTGCCGCGTTCTGTTCAAAAAAGGTTGCCATATCGAATCACCTCATCCTGTGCCGCGGCCTCGGCGGCCCCGGCGGCTTCGGCGGCCCCGCCGCCGGGCGGTCAGCACCTCTTCAGAAGGACATCCCTCTCATACGCGTGGACCCTGTCGATCCAGTCCGTGCCCGCGGGAACGCCCCGCAGCTCGCAATAGCGGTTCCAGACCGCGCCCGCGGGGAGATTCCGGAACTCATCCGTCAGCGCGAGGCGGTCGGCGTACCGTCCCTGCGCTTCAGCGCCGCGCAGCAGGTCCGTAGGCTCGAGGAGCGCTCCGAGGATGGCCTTCTGCGTCGCGCGCGTGCCGATGACCCATGCCGCGATGCGGTTGATGGACGCGTCGAAGAAATCCAGGGCAAGATGGACCCGTCCGAAGGCGTCGGCCCTGCGGATCTCGCGGACCGCTTCCTGAAGCTCGTCGCCGGAAATGACCACATGGTCGCTGTCCCAGCGGACGCCGCGGCTGACATGCACCAGGATCTCCCGGTTGAAAAGCAGAAGGGAGCTGATCTTGTCCGCGATGCTTTCGGTTGGATGGAAATGGCCCATGTCGAGCGTGAGCATCAGGTCTTCGTTGCCTTTGCGCCTCGCCTCGCCGACATAACCCATGTAGAATTCATGCGAACCCACCACATAGCTCTCGGAGCCGATGCCGAAGAGCTTGCATTCGAGGGCTTCGAGGTACAGCGCGGGATCCATTTTCTCTTCGAGGATCTCGTCGAGCGAGTCCTTGAGGATGCCGCGGTACAGCAGCCGGTTGGGCGTCAGATCCTTCATGCCGTCCGGGATCCAGATGTTGGTCACGCAGGGGGTACCGCAGGCGCGTCCCATATCGGCGCCGATCCTGCGGCAGGCCTTCACATGGTCGATCCAGAAGCGGCGGACCTTCTCGTCCGGATGGGAAAGCGTCATATTGTCGGCCGCCATCGGGTGCCCGAAGCAGGAGGGGTTGAAATCGAGGCCGATGCCGCGGCCGGACGCCCAGCGGATCCACCGGTCGAAATGCCGCGTCTCATAGCGGTCGCGGTCGACCTTTTCGCCGTCGAGTTCCGCATAGCTGGCATGGAGATTCACGCGCTGCTTCCCGGGCAGCAGGCTCATCGCCATGTCGAGGTCGGCCCGCAGCTCGTCGCCGTTCCGTGCTTTCCCCGGGTAATTGCCGGTGGCGAGGATGCCGCCCGATGTCCCGCCGGCATCCTGCTCGAGCCCGGTGACGTCGTCGCCCTGCCAGCAGTGCATGGAAATCTGGATCGCGTCCATCTGCCGCAGGACGCTGTCCGTATCCACCCCGTACGATGCGTACAGCTCCTTTGCCGCCTCATAGGCCGCGCTGATATTCTTTTCGTTCATAAGGTCCTCCTCCGATGCTTCGCGAAATTGCCGGATGCTTCAGTATACCCGTTTTGACAGGGGGTGTTCAAGGGGTCGGCGCGGATCCGCCGCAGAAAATCAGGCGAACAGGTCTGATGCGTATTGCCTGTAATAAGCGATCCTCTGCCCGAGATCCGGGAGATCCCGCACGCTGGCGGGCGAGAACATCCCGTCCTCGAGACGCGCGGACGCCCTGAGCTCATGGCCGATAAGCGCCCAGGCCGCATCGGTCAGGTTGGCGAATTCGGGGCGGCGCATGGCTTCGCAGACGAATTTCTGCCTCGGCTGGTTGATGTCTTCGCCGCTGATCTGGAAAAAGCCGTTCGTTTCGCAAAGCCCCCGCAGGCGGGACAGCTGGTCCGGCGTATTCCGCGACGGCATGTACGTCACGGCTTTGAAATCCAGTTCCCGGATCGTCTCGAACACATCCTCCAGGAAATCGTCCTCGAACTTCTGCGCTTTCTTGTCGCCCGTGACCGAATCGGTCACGTCGCCGAGATACGCGTAGGCAAGGATGATCCCGTGTCTGTCCGCGAAGCGCGAGACCTCAGCGATCGGGAGGGCTTCTTCCGTCGCGGGAATGAAAAAGCGTCCGACAAGCTCGCCTTTGAGGACATTCAGCAGATCGTATTCGTAAAAGGGATTTTCGGGGTCGGCGAGGTAGCCGGTATTTTTAGCGGAAAGCCGGATGCCCAGGGAGTCCGTCAGGAACGCCGCGAGCCGGGGCCCTTTCCCGAATGTGCCGGCCAGTTTTCGGGATACCGCGAACAGGAGATGGCGTTCGGTGACGCTGCCGCCTTCGCGATGCATCGACAGCGGCAGGACGTCCCTGTCATAATCGACCGCGATGCCCGCCGGAGCGAGCAGACCGTTGAGCCGGTCCGTCATCGCGCGGTTGCGGCGGCCTCTCGCCTCGCCCACCGGCTTGAAAAAGGCTGCGACGGCCTCCAGTTCGCTGTGCGGGATGCCGTGCAGGGCCACATAGGCCACCGTTTCCTGGTCCGGGTTGTTGATCTTCCGCCCTTCGAGCTTCGTCCCCGAAAAATCGGCGCGCAGCTCGGCGCCGACCGTCACCGGCATCTCCGCGATCCAGCCCGCCTCGATGAATTCGGCGGCGCCGGATACGGAATCGTGGTCCATGATCCCCGTCGTCACAAGGCCGGCCTGCCTGGAGAAATAGACCGCCGCGGCCGGTGAGTACGGCGAGAACGAGTAAATGGTGTGGATATGGCTGTTGACATCGCCCCGCCGTTCCGGCTGCGGGACAAGGCCTTGGCGTCCGGCGTCCGTGAGCCGGGCCAGGGCGTCGAGCCGCACCGCTTTCGCGGGGTCGTTCAGAAGCTTTGTCCATCGCTCCCTGTCGTCGGGACTTGAACTCATATCAGCGGTTCCTCCTTCAGACGCCGAGCTTTCCCCTGCGCATCATCTCCACATCGGTGAAGCTGCCCGCGGCGGGTGTGTATCCCGGGATCGGCAGGATCCTCTCGTGGATGATGTCGATGAACCATTCCGGCTGCGGGAAGAAGTACTGCTCCAGCTCATAGGCCGGGGTGATCCAGTTGCGCGAGCCGAGGACGGCCGCCGGGGCGTCGAGGTCGTCGAAGCACAGGTCTGTGATATTCCTCGCCAGGTCGTTCAGGTAGGAGCCGCGTTCGCACGCGTCGCTCGCGAGCAGGATCCGGCCGGTCTTTTTGACCGATGCGACGACCTTCTCATACTGGAACGGGACCAT
>CAZDPQ010000201.1:0-3773 GCA_964507305.1 uncultured Oscillospiraceae bacterium | reverse complement strand
AGCTCGTGGCTCATTTTTTATTCTTCAATTTACACCAATTATATGGACTTAATCCCCACTCAACCCTACTTGGTGGACATTTTCCCTTGAACGAATGAGGTTTGGAAAGTTGTTGTGTCAAACATAACATGAGATAAAATGTCAAAATCATATATAGACATCGAGCTGAAGCTCTCGGACCACATAGAGACTGTCGCGTTGCTCCAGTCTCATTAGAAGAACCTGCGGTTCTTCGCAAGAGTGGCAGTGATGTCAAGGGTGGAGAAATAAGAGTGTAGAAAAGCCTTGAAATAAAGGCTTTTCGAGATTTAGAGAAAAATCCGATGAGGTAAAAATAGTGAAAATATCGACCTAGAAAACAAGTCTAAAGGCATGATATTTTAGGTGACAGAGCGATTTAGATGTCGGTGTTTGACGAGTTGTCGATTTAGATAACATGGGTTCGCGAGTGATCGATTTAGATGTTTTTTGATTTTGCAGGGTTGTGTGGCCAGTATTGATATAAAAGTTGAGCGGACAAAATTGGCTAACCAGCACCATTGAAATATTAAAAAATGAAAGTTAGTCATTGAAATTGAATGTTGGACAAGAGACAATGCTTTGGCAAGGACATATCGGAGCCGAATACCTATGCTCATATATTCCCGTTTTTAAAGTGAAATCAATGATTAGAATAAGGAAAGATATGCCATGCCGGAGGAACTGCCGAAATCGAGAATCAGCCCCATACCCGCAAAAGCAAACAACAGTACGATTATTTTTGTTCAAATGACGTCATGAATTGATTTGCATTATAATAAGATCAATGCATGTAAAAATAGAGAGGTACAAATAAATGAATGACAGTATGAAGAATGAAAAGGGACCGAATATATTATGGATTTGTACCGATCAGCAAAGATTCGATACGTTGGGATGCTATGGGAATACCTATGTTCAAACACCCAATATAGACCGACTGGCAGAAATGGGGGTTCTTTTTGAAAAGTGTTACTGTCAGAGTCCTGTATGCGCACCTAGCAGAGCTAGTTTTCTTACAGGGAGATATCCGAGAACTTGTGGGGTCAGACAAAACGGACAGAAAATTCCTCCAGACGAGAAACTTATAACCAGGATTCTGGCAGATGAGGGTTATACCTGTGGTCTATCCGGTAAACTCCATATTTCGGCTTGCCATCCTTCGGTGTGCAGCGAAATGGAAGAAAGAACGGATGACGGGTATGTTGAGTTTCACTGGTCTCATCATCCTGCCAAAGCAGATAAGGACAACTGGTTCATGAATGAATACACAAGGTGGCTTACGGAACAGGGAATAGAATATGCGACACATCCGTACAAGGGGTCAAGGTATGTTCAAGAGGGAATGCCGTCGCAATACCATCATACAACCTGGTGTGTGGATAAGGCGATCCATTTTATAGAGACATGCCATTTATATAACAAACCCTGGCTGTTTTCCGTTAATATGTTTGATCCACACCACCCATTTGATCCGCCTGTTGATTATCTCGAAAGATATATGGAGATATTCGGAGATATCCCCCTTCCCAATTATGTAGAAGGTGAATTAGAAAATAAACCGATATTTCAGAAAAAAGACCATAGGGGCGCTTACGATACCCCGGGCAACTTTGGTTTCGATACGATGAAGGAAGAGGATTGCAGACTGCTTCGGGCTGCCTATTGGGCTATGATAGACCATATCGATGTGCAGGTCGGAAAACTTTTGGACCTTCTGGAAAAGTCCGGTGAATTAGATAATACGATCATTATTTTCTCATCGGATCATGGTGAAATGTTAGGAGACCATGGCATTTATCTTAAAGGACCTTATTTTTATGAATGTGGAGTACATGTACCGCTCATTATCGCCTGGCCGGGTGTTATTGAAGGAAACAGGAGGAGTAAAGCACTGGTTGAGCTGATGGACATAGCACCAACCTTGATGGAGGCCGTTGGTCTGGAAATTTATACAGGCATGCAGGGAACATCATTGTGGGGGCTTCTCAAGGGAATTAAACCTTTGGATGAACATAAAACGGATGTTTACTGTGAATATTATAATTCCAACATCAAACACCGAGATCCTTTTGCTCATGCAACGATGATTTTTGATGGACGATACAAGCTGGTCAGAATCCATAGCATTGGAACCGGAGAACTTTATGATCTCGAAAAGGATTCGAAGGAAACCTGGAACTGTTGGGATAAAGAAGAATATCGGGACATCAAGACTGAATTATTAGAAAAACTCAGTGACCGTATGGCATGGACATGCGACCCGCTGCCTGAAAGACAGGCTGACTGGTAAATCATATAGCGTATCTGTGTCACAATTGATATGGACAGATCTCAGTTCGACGTTAGGTGGATATTCGCCGATTCAATTCAGAGGGGATTCAGATGATTGTTTTAAATATTGCGATAACGGCTTTCATTGTCATGGAAACGGCAAACATTTTGATTTTATACGTTGCGCCTGATTCCAGATTCGGCAACGGCGTTGCTGTGTTTAACCCGTGGTTTCATGCAAAGGAAGATCAATCAAGCGAACTTTTCGCACGATATATGACAAACTGGGTAGCAGGCACTAAACTTATTTTTATTGTTTTACTTCTGGCTATTTTGTTTACCGGCAATGAAACAATGAAATTGTTTAGCGTATTTGCCATGATTTTATCGATCGCAACGTATTATTTCAGATTACACCCGATTATCAAGAAGCTTGATGAAATGGGTGAAATCACTCCAAAAGGCTATTCAAAAACACTGTTTTTTATGATAACCGGCTTTATGCTTATGTTTGGCATCGCGGTTATTATCTATTTTCTTATCAGGCTCGGGTAAAGTGCTTGGAAGTATCGTTAGCGTCAGGCAGTCCGGCACAAGGAAATTGATAATGCCAATGCCGGCAAATACCGCGGCGAAAATGTGCTGATCAGCGGTGCCAAGCATATACCGCCTAAATTCTATCAAGTTGGAGAATTCATGCAAAAGCTTATGGCCGAATATCAGAATGAATGGAAAACCTTTCATCCCGTTGTCAAGGCTGCACTGCTGCATGGGGAGTTCGTTAAGATCCATCCATTCATTGATGGTAACGGCAGGACGTCACGGTTGCTTTTGAATTTCGAGTTTATGATGATCGGTATTGGAGTAATGCATCCATGCAAACAACAACGCGAATCTCCTTCATAACTCTATATATCTATATCATTTTATGGTAAAATGATGGAGATAAATCGCAGATGATGGAGATCAATATGCATACCTATGACTATAAAATCAAACCGCTGCAATACCTGACACCGGAAATTGTCGCGCTGATCGCGAAAATTCATGAATGTAAGGGGCGGCAGGAGCTGTTCATTGAAGCGAACAGAGATCAATTGAAAGCATTAATGGAAATAGCAAGGATACAGAGCACCGGCGCATCCAACCGTATCGAAGGAATCTACACGTCCGATAGGCGTCTGGAAGAATTGGTCTGCGAAAAGTCCGAACCACGCAATCGTTCTGAGCAGGAAATTGCCGGATATCGTGAGGTTCTGTCTGCCATTCATGAACATTATAAGTTCATCCTTCCCAGACCGAATATCATTCTGCAATTGCATAGAGACTTATATTCATACTCAAGTTCATCCATCGGCGGCACATATAAGAGATCGGACAACTATATATCTGAAATCGACAATGATGGAAATCAGAAGATACGATTCACCCCCGTTCCGGCTTTTCAAACAGCAGACGCCATGGAGCAGCTGTGCGATGCA
>CAZDPQ010000200.1:0-3829 GCA_964507305.1 uncultured Oscillospiraceae bacterium | reverse complement strand
TTCCCTCCTATCCGTCAGACCGAACGGATGTCTTTTTTCTGAAAGATCCGGTACGCCAGGATGACGCAGACGGCGAACACCGCCAGGTCGATTGCCGTGTAGACCGGATCGAATGCCCGGTTTTCGATGATGCCGGATCCCTTGAAATAGGCAAACGGCGTGACATACGTGAGATTCTTGTCCAGCAGCGATTCGTTGACGAGTTCGATGATGAAAAAGAAGAAAACGACGCCCAGCGCGATCGGCGTGACGGATTTGATTTTTTGCGCGATCGCCGCGATCAGGAAGCCGATGCCCGCGAAGAAAAGCTGGACGAGGAGGATCGACAGGATCATCAGGGCGAACAGTCCCATATCCATCGGTTCGTCGATCAGCATGTGGATGGAGGCATATCCGGACAGAAAAACGAGCAGATTCTGGGCAGCAAGGCAGATCAGCACGGCGGCCAGCTTGCCCGTCACGATCCGGTCTCTCCGGACCGGCCGGGTCAGCAGAAAGTCCGACGTCATGCGGCGTCCTTCTTCCGAGAGGCGGTCTACGCCGAGCTTCATCCCGTACACGGCTCCGATCAGGACGACATAGGCGATCAGAAAGCTGAAATAGCCGTCAATCTCGGACAGGTTGACGTCGGCGAAGCCGAAGGCTGCTTTGAATTCGGGCGGGAAATTTTTCAGAAGCTGGTCCAGGATCGCGGCGTCGTCCGTAAAGGCGTTGAAAAATCCGGCGAAGATCCACAGCACAGCCAGCATGCTAAGCGTGAAATACAGCCAGGATCGGAACGACATTTTAAGTTCCTGACGCAGTATGTTCATATCACTCCGCCTTCCCGTAATAATGCAGGAAGATCTCCTCGAGGTCGGGTTCCTCGATCGAGATATTCGCCAGCTTGTAATGGCTCAGGATCTGCACGACGATGTTGATGTCGCCCTTGAAAAGGAACGACAGCTCCGATCCCGTCCGGTTCAGCGAGCTGACGCCGTCCAGGCCGGACAGCTCCTCCGGCACGCCGTCCCCGAAGGCGGCGCGGATCTTCTTGTACGCCGTTTCGCGCAGGGTGCTGATGTCTTCGATCTTGATGATGCGGCCTTCCTTGATGATTGCGACCCGCGAGCAGAGCTTCTGCACTTCCGGCAGGATGTGAGAGGACATCAGGACCGTCGCTCCCTTCTCGTTTTCGGATTTGATCAGGTCGAAGAATTTCTGCTGCATCAGGGGGTCGAGGCCACTGGTCGGCTCGTCCAGGATAATGAGCTTCGGGCTGTGCAGCAGTCCCTGCACGATGCCGACTTTTTTCTTGTTGCCGTAGCTGAGGTCATCGATTTTCCTGTTCAGATCCAGGTCCATGATGCCCGCCAGATAATCGATCCTCGCCCTGTCGATCTTCCCGTAAAAGGAAGCCGAGTATTTGAGGAGGTCGATGACCTTCATGTTGTCGTAGTAAAAAACCTCGGACGGCAGGTACCCGATGTCGCGGCGGATCTCGTGCCCGTATCGGATGCAGTCTTTCCCGAAGATCGTCGCGCTGCCGCTGGTGGGATAGATCAGAGCGAGCAGGGTGCGGATCGTCGTCGATTTGCCGGCTCCGTTCGGCCCGATGAAGCCGAACAGCTCCCCTTCCCGGACATCGAGGCTCACGTCGATGATGCCGCGCGACTTGTGGTAATACTTCGTCAGATTCCGGATCTCGATGACATTGCCCATGATACCTCCCCGCCGGAATCGTCCGGCTTCATCTGCCTTTGCTTTCGAAGCGGCGCGCCGGGCGCGCTTCGTCATATATGGATTTTACTCCTGTTTTCTGTAAAAGGAAATCATGCCGCCTTCTGCTGACCGTATCGCATGATCCCCGGGAATGGTCATATTTCCTTTTTCCGTGCGTATACCCCGCCGGCGAAGCCGATCCCGATGCAAACCAGAGCCGTCAGGAAGACGATCCATGCGGGGGTGCCGGACGAAGCGGGACGGTTCTCGCCTTCGTCAGAAAATATTGTGCTTTCTGTGGTTTGTGAAAAAAGCCCGCTTTCTGCTATTCGTCTTACAACAATAGTATATTCCTTTGTTGACCCATCCTGAGCAGTCCCAATTACTTTAATGATATTGTCTTCTCCGTATTTCAATTCAGAACCGCCAACTACATCGACAGAAGCTTTTTCATCTTCAGTCTTTCCCGTGACTTTTATCTCTGTCACTTCGTATGGAAGTAAAACCACATATAAGGTCACCGCAGGATTAAAAACAGGAAATAGCGAGAAATGTTCAACAGCAATCTCTGATAGACTTGCATTGCTTGACAACTTCGAATTCGGGTCATCTGCGCGTGAAGTATGAATAATATAACTTTTTTTTACGCCGTTTTCGGCAGTCACCGTAATTGTCACATCCGATGTTTTGCCGGCAGCCAGGTTGTTGCCACTGATAGTGGCCTTGGCTTTGGCGTCTTCTGTTTTAGCAATGATGTCGAGTGCGGAGACGGTAAAAGGGACCGCCGCGGTATAGCTCGTTGTGGTTTTGCTGAACACGGGGGTCAGCGTCGCATTGCCGACGGTCAGGGTGCTAAGGTTTGTGTTGGAGGAAAGCGGGGCCAGCGCGTTGACGGAGTAAGCCGCCGATGGCGTGAAATCGCTTGTGCCGTCGCTGGCCGCGAGGTTTTCCGTGCTGATTGCGATCGTGGTGCCGGCGGCAACTCCGCTTTTCACCTGGAATGATATGGAAAAGAGTTGCTTGCTGCTGTTGATCGGGGCGACCATGTCCTTGTCATCCAACCAGAATGAGACCTTCCCCGCCGTGTCGGTGTCCATGTTGTAAACCGTCCAGGAAGTCAGGATGACGGCCGTGCTTTTTACGGTCAGCTTTGCCGCATCGTACCGGATGTCGCCCATGACCGAGCTAAGGCCGGTCCCGCTCAGCGACAGCGTAATCTTGAACGTATCGCCCGCACGCACGGCGGACGGCCCGGTCAGGCTTGCCGCGGGAGCAGCCGCGGTGATGCCGGCCGACATCAGCAGCAGGATCACCTGGATCATGACGATTCCCGTTACGATTTTTCTCATACGACTCCCTCCGGATCAATATGCCTGCGGTGTGATCTGCATCTTGTTCAGCAGATGCGCTTTCAGCCGGACAAAATCCGTCAGAGAAACATTGCCATCGCCGTTGATGTCGGCTGTTCTCAGAAAAGCGCCTGTCAGCTTGTTTTTATTCAGGAGATGGGATTTCAATCGGACAAAATCCGTCAGGGTGATTTTACCGTCGCCGTTCATATCTCCGGTGATGGCCACTGTGTAGCTCTTGACCGCTGTCGTACCGTTCATGATGTTCAGCAGCATCCCGGTGCCCGCCAGCGCGGTTCCGGCGATTTCATCCGTGCCGCTGTAAAGCTTCAGGAAGGTTTTTTCGTTCATGCCGTTGATCAGGGCTGCAGCCGTCGTGCCGGCGCTGATCCTGGAGATGTACGCGCTGTTGTTGTTGACCGTATATGTGCCGGAGGTGACAGCTGACGGGATGGTGAGCTTCCATAGCGCGTACAGGGTAATGTTCGACGTGACCTTGTCTGTCGCAAAGTTCCACTGGTTCGTGCCTGCGGATTCTCTGTACCACCCCGTGAAGTCATAGCCGGATCGGGAAGGGTTGGCCGGGGCGGCGATCGTTGTGTTGTAGTCCGTGGTTTTCGGGGTGACGGATGAGCCGCCGGCGCTGTTGAATGTGACGGTGTAGGTGTTGACCGTTGAGGAATATTGCGCGGTGTAGGTCGCATTGCCGGTCACCGAGACGATTGTCGGTGACCAGCCGGTGAAGGTGTAGGTGTACTGTGCGGTGGCCGGTCTTGCCG
>CAZDPQ010000199.1:0-3887 GCA_964507305.1 uncultured Oscillospiraceae bacterium | reverse complement strand
CCGCCCAGCTTCCTCTGCGCGGGCTGGTGCTCGCCAGCATGCCCTCCGAGCTGATCCCCGTCGCCCGCGGTCTCGACCTGCCCATCCTTCTGCTGGAGGGGTTCGGGCGTGTCGCCATGAACGAACTGGCATTTCGTTTGCTCACCACCAGCGACCAGCGGGATGCCTCCATTCATGCCGCTTTCAATCCAGCCGCCGGAGAACGTCCCGAATTATTTATCCCCCTTCCTTCGATCGGCCAACCTGCCCCCGAGACGGCCTATTTTGCACCCAACCAGACGGTGCGTCTGCAGGGCGAGCCCTACCGGGGACGCGTGGGCACCATCGGGCAGGTTTTCCCCGGTCTCACCGTCTTACCCAACGGCTTGCGTGCGCCGGCAGCTGAGGTACGCCTGGAACAGGATACCCAGGTCATCGTTCCGCTGGCCAATCTGGAAGTCATCGTGTAGATCGCACACCTATTTTGAGGAGAAGCGCAAATGGCTAATTCAAATGATAACGACCTGGAAGAACTCGATTTCAGCGAAAGCTCGCAACCTGGCGAACCCCCCGAAGAACCCAAACCAGATAATCGGAATTTCCTCATCGCCGCGGGCATCTTGGGAGGCGTCTTCCTGCTCATCGCAGCCGGCCTGGTGGTGCTGGTACTTTTCGTCCTGCCTCAGCGCAACGCCGCCCGCCTGCAGCAGACTGCCGCTCAGCTGGCGGCCAACACGGCCACAGCCCAGTTCGTCACCGATGAGGCCATGAAAGCCATCATCCTGCTGACGCCCTCCGCCACGCCCCAGCCTACCAACACCCCCGTCTTGCCCACCGCCACCAATACCCCGGTTGTGGCGCCCCTTTCGACGAACACCCCCACCGTAACGGCCACCTCGATCTCCGATGTGCAAAAGGCCACCCTGGCGGCTCAGCAAACCGAGCTGGCCTCGGGGAAGTTCACCGCCACCGTCATTGCCACCTCCACCGCCCTGCCCAATACTGGTTTTGCCGATGAAGTGGGCCTGCCCGGCCTCTTTGGTCTGACCCTGGCGCTGGTGGTGATCATCATTCTGGCGCGGCGGCTTCGCTCAAGGCCCGCCTGATTATCCCCCTCCGAAGCATAAAAAAACACCCGGCTTTTGAGATTTCCACCGGCCGGGTGTTTTTGTTTTTCAAAGCGATTTACCCTGAATATCAGGTAACCGAAGCGGCCACCTGCTCTCCGTATCCCAGCAGCGCCCGCACCATTTCGGGGGTGCGCCCCTCGGCATAGACGCGCAGTACCGGCTCCGTTCCAGAAGGGCGAATGAGCAACCAGGAGTCATCCGCCAGAATGTACTTCACCCCGTCGATGGTGGCAATTTGCTGCACGCTCTCTCCCCCAATCGCGGAGGGCGGCTCGTTGACCAGCTTCTGGGTCATGGCCGCTTTCGACACCGGGTGCTTCAGGCGAATATCGGTGCGCTCGTAGAATGCCGGCCCGACTTCCTTCAACAGGTCGTCCACCAGCTCGCGGAGCGTACAGCCGCAGGCGGCCACCATCTCTACAATCAACAACCCCATTAAAATACCATCTCCTTCGGGAATGTGCCCCTTGAACGAAATTCCTCCCGATTCTTCTCCGCCGATGAGCACATCTTCCTTGAGCATGTAGTCGGCAATATGATTAAAGCCCACCGGGGTTTCGTGCAGAGTCAGGCCGTATCGATTCGCCAGGCGGTCGATCATCCGCGTGGTAGAAACCGTGCGCACCACCGAACCGGTCAGGCCGCGTTTTTCCACCAGGTAGCGCAGCGCCAGAGCCATGATTTTATGCGGGTCTACGAACGCTCCACTCTCGTCCATGGCGCCAATGCGGTCGGCGTCTCCATCGGTGGCCAGGCCAAACCCCCCCATACCGCTCCCGATGGCTCCCGAAAGCGCCCCCAGGTAACGGGCGATGGGTTCGGGATGCACCCCGCCAAAGCCTGGGTTCATCTCACCGCGAATTTCGAACACCTCGCAACCCGTGCCCTGTAAAATTCCCCGGATCACTCCCCGCCCCGACCCGTACATAGAGTCGACAATGAATCGCTGGGGGGCGCTGCCGATCACATCAAAGTCGATCAGCCTGCGCAGGTGATCATTGTAAGCCGGGATAGGGTTGAAGCGCACAATGCGTTTCAGCTCGAGCGCCTGTTCGTACTCCATCAGGTTCGGGCCGCGGGCAGTCGCTTCGTTATCATTCAGGTAGACTTCCACCTGGCGGCACTGCTCGGGCAATGCCGAGCCGCCATAGGCGGATTTTAACTTCACGCCGTTATAGCGTGGGGCATTATGAGACGCGGTGATCATCACCCCCCCGACGGCGTTTAAATTTTTCACGGTAAAGGAGATGGCCGGAGTGGGGGCATCGGCATGCGCCAGGTACACCGTGAAATCATTGGCCGCCAGCACCCGCGCCACTTCCACAGCGAAGCGATCAGAAAGAAAACGCGTGTCAAACCCCACCACCATCTTTCGGGGATCAATCGACGCATCGAGCGCAGCGCCATTCAGCCAGGAGCCGCTCCCTACGGCATCGGCAATGGCCTGCGTGACCATGCGTAGATTGGTGAATGTAAACGTATCTGAGATGACGGCTCTCCAGCCATCGGTGCCAAAATGTATCGGCATGAAAAATTCTCCTTTGATTTTTATGA
The DNA here is from genome assembly GCA_964507305.1 of uncultured Oscillospiraceae bacterium. Taxonomy (GTDB): domain Bacteria; phylum Bacillota; class Clostridia; order Saccharofermentanales; family UBA5734; genus JAQVYV01. Next base: position 1,224 of record CAZDPQ010000199.1, on the reverse strand, counting down.
AGGTATCGGCCTACCAGCCCGGAGCCGGGGTGGCAGTGGCCAGCAATTCCCGGACAATCCATCCTTCTTTTCCATCCGCAGTGCGCACCTTCACCCACGTCACGCCCTCGTTCACGGTCACGTCTTCCAGCACCTCCACCACGTTCCCGTTAAGCATACTGACCACAATGAGCGCATCATACCTGGGTTCGGCACGGATGAACGCGCCATTGCCGCCTCTGGCATTAATCCGCGCATAGACAGGGGTCGGCGCGGGAGTGAGCGTCACCGTCGGGGTGCGCGTCGGCACTAGCGTGTGGGTGGCCGTGGGGGTGAGAGTCGCCGTTGGCGATGGCGTCTGTGAAGGGATGCCTGCCGAAGGAAGTAGCCCCGGCCCGCTTTGTTCACTGGCAAGAGGGGTTCGTGTTTCAGGCACAGGCGGCAAAGCCGCTGGCAACGAGGGCGGAGGGCGCACCGCCTCAACGGAAGAAAGAAAGTACACCAACCCTCCGGCCACACAGAGCAACGCGTATCCGCCAGTCAGGGCATAGCTGAGAAAACGCAGCGGGCGGAACCCCAGGAATATAAGCGTAAGCGTGCCACAGAGTACCCCCCACACGAGATGCGCCAGAAAAACCGCCAGCCCCATCTCCCAGCCGGGTAGCGCGCCGGAGGTCAACCCGAACCCTGCGGCTGAGAGCGGGAGGAAGACCGTGTACGCCACCGCCACACTGCTTACCAGCGGGCGCTGAGAAGGCGAGCGGTTCATCAACGCCAGAGTAATCACCACACCCACCGTCAGCAGAGCGGCATCGGGCCAGGTGAAGCGGGTATGATACCCCGCCTGAATGAGCGAAAGGGGCGGGAAGAGCCGCGCCCCCCAGCCGGTCAGGGTGCCGGTGAGCAGGAAAATCACTGCGGCAATCATCAGGCTTCCCAGCGAACGAAGCAGGAAACGCGCCGACCCGGCCACAGTGGCCACCGCCAGGCCCATCAACGGCCCCATGAAAGGCACCAGCAAGGCCGCCAGAATCACCAGCGCCGGAGAATCCAGCCAGAACCCCAGCCCGGCTACCAGCCCGGCCAGCAATGCCGAAAGGTAAAACTCAGCCCCTGGAATGGCGCGTTTTCCCAGCTCATCCAGGCGGGCGCTTTGCTCATCGCCGTCCTCAGGGAGCACCATGCGGTTCATCCGCCGCCGACGGGCAGGAGGAAGTTCTTCTTCAGGCATGGGAATGGGTTCGC
>CAZDPQ010000198.1:0-3993 GCA_964507305.1 uncultured Oscillospiraceae bacterium | reverse complement strand
ATTATTGAATCCCTGGATTATAAAATTAAGAAACCCCTTGTAAAAATAGCTGCCTTAAAAAATAGGCTGAAACTCTGTAAAAGATTTCTTGTAACGCTTGAAAAGTGCAAACTGCCAGAATTAACTCAGCTTTGGAATTTTTATGAATATCAATTTCTTATTAGCAATATTACGCTTGAACTATGTGATGCAAGCGATATTGAAGTCGAAAACGATGAGATTAAAACGATGTCTGTTACCATTGAGCATCAGCTTCTTGATATTGAAACTGAATTATTGAGCGTAGAAAAGTTTGCTGATCTTCATCAGGTCAATGTAGATACGGTTTGATAATGAAGAGCGCCAAGGCAAGAGGCAACGTATTGAAGAAATAACAGAGTTCCTTAACGAGCAGACTGGAGAGTTGATTGAATACGATGAGCAGCTGGTCAGAAGGCTTATTGAGAAGCTAACGGTATTTGAGAGCAAAGAGACCGTAGAATTCAAATATAGCTTTGAGGTTGATATAGAAATATAAGGTATTTAAGGAACCACTGATTAATCGCAGTTAATGTGGAAACGATATTAGTGTGCCCCTGTTTTTCAATAATAGCGGTCCAAATTAATCGGTTTTGGCCTCGATTCCTGTGGAAAACCGGCCTCACGCACCCAGTTTTCCACATTTGGGCAGACCTATCCCATCCGTAGCGCCAGCGTTCGCCCGGCCCTGACGCAGGCGTAGAGGTTGGCGCTGGCAAACAGCACCTGCAAGCGGTTGAGGTTCTTTTGGATCCCGCGATACACGGTCTTTCTGAAGCCGCACTGCACTTTGACAAAGCGGAACGGATGCTCCACTTTGCTTCTGACCGAAGACTTCTGGCGTTCAATTACCTTTTCCCACGCCTGGCCATTGTCGGAAAACTTCCGGTAGGCCCGTCCCGGCCTTCGGTTGATCCGGTAGTCGATGGCTGACAGATGCTGATCGGAGGCGATCTCCTCGCGCTTTTCGACACCGAGATACCCGGAATCGCCATACACCACACAGTCGTCCGGCCGGATCAATTTGGCGGTCTCCTCAATGTCGTGGACGTTGGCCGACGTCGCCGTCACCTTCAGCACATAACCCGTACCGGCATCAACCCCGACATGCGCTTTCATGCCAAAGCGCCATTCATTGCCCTTTTTCGTCGAATGCATCTCCGGATCCCGTGCTTTGTCCTGGTTTTTCGTCGAGCTCGGCGCATTGATGATCGTCGCGTCGACGATTGTGCCGCCGTGCATGATCAGGCCGTTTTTTTCCAGGACACCCTTGATTGCATCAAACATCGCCTCGCCGGCCTTGCATTCCTCCAGCATGTGCCGGAAGTGAAGTAGCGTCGTCGCGTCCGGCACCTGCTCCGTCATAAAATTCAGCTTCATGAACTTTCGCATCGCGTAGCTGTCGTAGATGGCGTCCTCGACGCCCTCGTCCGACAGATTGAACCAGCATTGCAACAGGTACATCCGCAGCATCTTCTCGAACCCCAACGGCTTTCGGCCGCGCGTCCGGTCCGGATAGTAGAATGGTCCGATCACGCTGACCCATTCGTCCCACGGGATGATTTGCTCCATCTGGTCCAGAAAGTCTTCCTTTTTGGTCCGGCGCCGCCGCCCGCTGTATTCCAGATCGCTGAATGTCTGCTGCATGGCTTGCACCACCTGTTTTGTGATACCCTTATTTTACGATACTTCAAATATTTTGGGAATTAATCAGTGGTTCCTTAACTAACCGCCAATAGAGGAGAATTATCCTCTATTTGGCGGTGTTTTTATCGTTAAAAACCTCATCAAGTATAGGAAAACAATATATTGCTTGTTCACTTGAATGATTATTCAAGTATCTATTGACATCATATTACCTCGGCGTTAAAATATAAATAGACACATGAATGATTATTCAAGTGTTCAATTGATTAGTGTTGGAGGAAATAGTATGGCAAGTAAAATAAAACCAGCTGAAAGTTGCGACTGTGATGTTATACATGAGGATACAGTAAATCAAGTTCGAGAAAAAATGCCTCAAGAAGAAACTCTATATGATCTTGCGGATTTATTTAAGGTCCTTGGTGATTCAACAAGGATTAAGATTCTTTGGGCCTTAGATGAAGCAGAGATGTGCGTTTGCGATATTTCGTTCTTATTAAATATGACCCAATCAGCAATTTCACATCAACTAAGAGTCTTAAAACAGGCTGAACTGGTAAAAAGCAGAAGAGAAGGAAAAATTGTATTCTACTCACTTGAAGATGAACATGTAAAGCAAATATTAGATCAGGGATTAATTCATATTTCAGAAGGAAGAAAGTAAAGGAGGAGCAATAATGCTAAAGAAGGAAGTAATTTTAGAAGGCTTAGATTGCGCGAATTGTGCAGCTAAAATTGAAGATGAGGTTAATAAAATAAATGGAGTCAAAGCATACATGAATTTCATGAACAAGACATTGACTTTAGAAACTGAATCAGAGAAAGAGTATAAGAACACATTACAGAAAGTTGAAACCATAGTGCACAAGCACGAACCTGATGTTGTAGTGATAGAAAAAACTGTTAACAAGAGCAATAAAAAAGTATTAATACTTGAAGGGCTTGGATGTGCGAATTGTGCTGCAAAGATAGAAGCTCAAACGCAAAGCCTTGAGGGGGTAAATAGTGCGACTGTTGATTTTGTATCTAAGAAGCTGACAATTGAAGCAGTCAATAAAAAGGAATTTGGTAAAATTCTTGGAGAAGTAACAGCCATCATAAATAAACTTGAACCGGATGTTAAAATAATTGATACCGATAAAAATAAGGGTAACAATACAACAATAATGCTTGAAGGACTTGGATGCGCAAATTGCGCAGCAAAAATCGAGACAGAAGTGAGTAAGTTAGAAGACGTAAAATTTGCATCAGTTGATTTTGTATCAAAGAAACTTACGTTGGAAACTAATACAGGCATCAATATTTCTTCACTAAATGAAACAATAGAAGGTATAGTAAAGAAAATAGAGCCAGATGTTAAAGTTGTTTTTGAGGGGAATACATCCAAGGCTAATACAAAAGAAAATGATGATGACGATGAAGATAACAATAAAAAAGAAATAGCAAGGCTGATAATCGGCGGAGCAATATTTGCAGTAGGCATGATATTTAATTTCCAGAATTGGCTGGAACTAACCTTGTTTTTAATCAGTTACATTATAGTAGGTGGACCCGTTGTATTAAAAGCAATCAAGGGAATTGCAAGAGGTCAGGTATTCAGTGAACATTTTCTTATGAGCGTAGCGACCATTGGCGCATTCTTCATTGGCGAATATCCAGAAGGTGTTGCAGTTATGATGTTCTATCTAGTTGGTGAATTGTTCCAAGATCTGGCCGTGGGTCATTCCAGAAAATCGATCAGTGCATTGATGGATATACGACCTGACTATGCAAATCTTAAAATTGGTGATGAAATTAAAAAAGTGTCGCCGGAAGAAGTTAACATCGGAGATATCATCGTTGTAAAACCAGGAGAAAAAGTTCCACTCGACGGAAAAGTCCTAGATGGATCATCATTGGTAGATACAGCAGCATTAAACTGTGAATCTATTCCCCGCGAACTGGTACCTGGCAGCGATGCTTTAAGTGGATTCATTAACAAGAATGGTGTATTAACGGTTGAAGTTACAAAGGATTTTGGTGAATCTACAGTATCAAAAATTTTGGATTTGGTACAAAACGCAAGTAGTAGAAAAGCTCCTACAGAACAATTTATAACAAAATTTGCCCGTTACTATACTCCGGTTGTTGTATTTGGAGCGTTGGCATTGGCGATTATACCACCATTAGTAGTGCCAGGAGCCACATTTTCAGAATGGATTTATAGAGCTCTGGTGTTTCTGGTTGTATCCTGCCCTTGTGCTTTAGTAATTTCAATACCGTTAGGATTCTTCGGTGGTATTGGCGGAGCTTCGAAGAGGGGTATTCTTGTAAAAGGCAGTAATTATCTAG
>CAZDPQ010000197.1:0-4040 GCA_964507305.1 uncultured Oscillospiraceae bacterium | reverse complement strand
AGCTAAATCCCCTCTCTTCTGCCGCACGCGCCACCGCGTTCGTCCATAAATGCCTTGAGGTATCATCCGCTTTGGAGTAAGCTCCGAACTCCCCCAGGAAGATGGGGCGTTGATTCTTTTCGCTCCATTGCTTCACAATATCAAAATCGCGCCGAATCTTTCCAAGCGAAGCCTCATCATCGGTCCATTTCGTGCCCAACCACGGGGTCGAATTCTCCACCCACTCGGCTCCCTGATGAGTAAATTGGAAAGGCTCGTAGTAATGAAAAGTGACAATTAAATTTCGATCCTCTTCAGGAAGCTGCAATTCATTCAGTTTCCATAAAGAGTTCCAGTCTCCGGGCCCAACGATGATCATCCTCCGCATATTGGTTCGCCGAATGATGCGAATGGCTTCTTGAGCGTATTCGTTCCAGTATAACGTTGAAAGAGTATTGTTGGGCTCATTGAGCAGTTCAAAGTACACTGAATCTGGCGCCTGCCGGTAATGCTCTGCAATTTGCTCCCACAGCGCCAGAAACCGTTCTTTGTGAGGGCGCGGTTCTTCCATCAACTCATTGTAATGGTGAATATTGAGGATGACATTGAGGTCCCGCGCCAGCGCCTGTTCCACCACCCAATCCACCCGGGCAAAAAAATCGGCATCAATGGTATAGGGCGGTTTATCCATCGCGTGGGCATTCCATCGGATCGGCACTCTGACGGTATCAAAACCAGCTTGTTTGATCAGGTCAAAATATCCTTCCTCCAACACCACCCCCCATTCACCTTCGTTCGGGGCTTCCAGTGCATTGCCCAGATTCACCCCCCGGCCCAACCGGGCCGCCTGCTCAAAGGCAAACCGGTTTTCTGCGGAAATCGGTTTTGGAGTTGAGGTCGGGGTAAAAGTGGGTTTCACGGGTAACGCGGGGGTAGGAGTATCGATAACGGCTGTTGGCGACTCTATCTGAGGGGTTGAAGAAGGTATGCCATTCCCACATGCTGCCAGAAACAGGCAAAGCCCTAATACAAGCCAGCAGCGACGGATTTCTGACCCGATCATCGCGATCTCCTTATCGAATATTTTGTTCCCACAGAGAAAATCTCGAATCATTATACTTTACAAAAGTAAGTATCGCTGCAATAAATCGCGGCTGGGTTCATCAAGCAGTCTCCAGTCATAGATTTCATAACGGGTCTGATTAATATCAATAACCAGCCAACGCCCTTCAGCAACCCGCCGAACCGAGCCGATGATACTGTCTCGCATGATAAACTCTTTCTTTCCTCGGTCTGTGATCACCTTCCAGTAGAGGAAACCAAATTCTTCGCGAATGTGCTGGATTTTCAAAATTCTGGGCACAAAGTAATGCTGGCGGAGTTCCCGTTCGACGGCCTCGCGCGAATCCGGCCTCAGGTCGGTAAGATCTCGAATGACCCCAATCTCCCGGCCCCGTTCCATTTCTGAGTCGGGAGTGCGAACCAGGATATAACGGTTTTCAAGAGAGAGCGGAAAAGCTCTGCGTAAAGTTACCCTCGAATAAAACTCACCCTGTTCATCGGTAAAAGTTAAATTTTCTCCATGGTACTCAAAATGAATTTTTTCGGCATTCAAATAAACGGTTTCAAACACTTCAGGCGTCGATGGAATTCCATCACTGTCCATCGTTTCCTCCTTACACCGACACCACACCGTCGAGGCGGGCAAATTGAGACTGAATTTGAACCAAGTTGTAGAAAAGACCCCGGTGTTCCATCAACTCCTGGGGCGATCCCATCTCAGCGATGCGCCCGTGATCCAGCGCAATGATTCGATCCGCATTGTAAAGCGTAGAAAGGCGGTGGGCTATGGCAATGGTAGTTCGCCCTTGAACCAGGGTATCCAGCGCTTTTTGAATTTGTCGTTCGGTTTCAGTGTCAACCGAAGAGGTCGCTTCATCAAGGATCAAAATTTTTGGGTCAAGGAGGATCGCCCGTGCAATCGAGATGCGTTGGCGTTCGCCGCCTGAAAGACCAGTTCCCCCCTCACCGACAATCGTATCGTATCCTTCGGGGAGGTTGGATATAAATTCATGCGCATTGGCCGCCTTGGCCGCCCGGATCACATCCTCCATACTGGCCTGCGGCCTGGCATACGCGATATTTTCTGTGATCGTCCCCGAGAAGAGAAAAGGCTGTTGTAGCACAATCCCCACATTCTTTCGCAGATCTTCGATCGCCAGGTCACGCACATCGATGCCATCAATGAGAATATTCCCCTTTGTTGGATCATAGAATCGGCAGATCAAATTCACCAGAGTCGTTTTACCGGCTCCGCTTGGCCCGACAACTCCGATCAATTCTCCCGGTTCGATAGAAAAAGATACATCCTTGAGCACCGGGAAATAGGGGTTATAGCCAAAAGTCACGTCTTGAAATTCGATGCGCCCCATGGCCGGGCGGATGCGTTTTTTCTCGGGTTTTTCCTGAACGCGCGGTTGTTCATCTAAAAACTCAAACGTACGCTGAGAAATGGTGGTGAAGCGATTCAGCGCCTGGCTGATTTGCGCCATATTTGAGAGCGGCCCATAGAACATTCCCAGATAACTTAAGAAGGCCATCAATGTACCCAGCGAAATGCGGTGTTCCAGCACAGCTCTCCCACCGGCATACCAGATGAGCAACCCACCGGCAGAAAAAGCAAACGAAATCATCGGGAAGAACCTGCCCCATGCCTGATCCACCCTCAGACGAGCATTTAAAGAATGGGTGTTCAATGTGCGATAGCGATTCTCTTCCTGATCATCCTGCCCAAAGGCCTTAACGACCTGAATGCCAGAAAGAAAGGTATTAAGCATGGAATTCAATCGCCAGCGGGTGATCCAATATCGCCGAAAATGCGGGTTCATACGGCGATGGTACATCAAAGTTGCCACCATGACGAATGGCGCCGGGATTAATACGAACAACCCGAGCATGGGCGCCATAGAGAAAAGTACAACCCCAATCCCAATCACCAGCACGGCGTACAACAGAAAGCTCGCCATCTGGTTGATCAACCCCTGCAATTCTTCCGTATCCTGGTTGATCCGGGTCAGCAATCGACCTGTCTCGTTGCGGTCGAAAAACTCCTGAGAAAGCTCCTTCAAATGGGCAAACATCTTCTCGCGCACGCCCGCCGCAAACCGGCTGCTGATACGGTTGGTGAGGAGGGCGTCATTAATGGTGATGACGACCCGAATAACCTGTAATCCCAATAAACCGCCCACCAGCCACCCCAGCCAGCTGGTATGAATCTGTGAGGTAAGTACGTCATCGATCAAGACGCGTGTCAGGTAGGGGGGCATTAAGTCCACCACAACACCGGCCAGCATTAACATACCGTGAACCAGGCCAGCTCCCCAGTAAGGGCGCGCCAGTTGCAGCAACCGCCTCATTACCTGCCCGCGCTTAATGCAACTGGGGCAAACCTTCAACGAGGGGTCAAGCAACCGCTTGCCGCAGGAAAGGCACCGCTGCCCTTCCGATTCGAAATCCGGAGCTGGAACATCTTCCCCCTTCTCAATACGCAATCGCAGATAATGCGCCACAAGCGCAAATCGTTCAGTTAATTCGTTGCTAAAATGGATCAGAACCAGTGGCTGTTCCCGGACCGTGACCCTCAACAGGGCGTTTCCAACGCAGGGTTCAACCTGGGCATCCTCAAGGTCTTCGAGAGCAAGCCTGGTCAGGCAATGTGGCTTTCCTTTCTCCAGAGCCACAACAGCCAGAAGACGATGATCGATCAGGAACCACTGTTCACCGAAAGATCCATCCTCTGCCATGTCGCTCGCGAGAGCTACCTGAAGCTCATCGCTGTGACCACCCTGTTTTTCAAATTCCTCTAATACTGGCAGGGGCACCGAATCAAAAAGAGCGGTTGAATCTGGATGAGAATCCGCCTGTTTCATAAACCCTGTCCTCTACCTATACCCGCAAACCTGTTGAAGCAACGTCTTGAACCGCCCGGATGGATCCGGGTGTACCCATTGTCTTCAACGCCTGCGAGGTTAGTTGACGGGCTCGAACCGAAGACTGGCTCT
>CAZDPQ010000196.1:0-4063 GCA_964507305.1 uncultured Oscillospiraceae bacterium | reverse complement strand
GACCGCGGTACCGACCCCGAAACCGACCGCGGCACCGACCCCGAAACCGACCGCGGTACCGACCCCGAAACCGACCGCGGCACCGACCCCGAAACCGACCGCCGCTCCGACCAAGGCCGTTGCTCCGGCAAGCAAGATCGTCCTGAATACGCTGCTCGGAAAGAGTGAAGCCCAGATCCTGACTCTCTTCGGACAACCCGCATCCAAGGAACTCAGTGAATACGGATTCCATTGGTATGTCTTCAATTCGGATTATAAACGTTTCCTCATGGTCGGCATCTCCGGCGGCAAAGCAGTCGCCGTGTACTCCAACAGTGCCGCCCTTAGCTTTGAAAATCTAACGGTCGGCCAGACAAGGACTGCCGTCCGCAGCGCACTCCTTTCCGGTTATGGCAAGCCCATCACGGGGATCATGAAGGGAAACTGCAGGTATTCGATCAGCAATACGGACCAGAAGGACGTTTTTTACAATGGCTCAAGCTACACAACGATTTTCTACGACAATGTCGAAGGCGGAACGCTGACGTCTGTCCAGATCATCGATGAAGCGACCGAAATGTCGATCGGATATTACGGCCAGCCGAGCGCCGAACTGGAATCAGGCTTCGAACGCGTCAGCTTCTATCTTGTCAATGCGATCCGGGCGCGCAAAGGCTTCGTCATCGCCAAATGGGATGACAGACTGGCTGCGCTGGCCAGGGCGCATTCGGACGACATGGCGGCAAGGGATTATTTCAGCCACACCAATCCGGACGGACTGAACGCCAAGGCCCGGATCCAGGCAGCGGGGATATCGTATGCCATGTACGGCGAAAACATTGCCAAGAATCACCCCAGCGCGATCGCGGCGCATGAGAGCTTCATGAACAGCGAAGGCCACAGGGCCAACATCCTCCGCGCGACCCGGAGCCTCGGCGTCGGGGTCTGCATCGTCAAGGGCGCGGTCCTCCTGACTCAGGATTACGTGACATACAAATGATCCGGCCGGGAGCGAATCGGCGAGGACCGGTTCCGCCGGAAGAGGTCTTCTATGGGATCGGCTCCGACACCACGACGTAGCGGTTGGGCGCGTGGCCCGTATAGCGGAACGGATAGCAGGTCACGAGGGTCAGAACGGGAGTAAGGTACCGCTTCGTGATATAGGGATCCCCGCGGGGGACGACCGTCAGACTGAGGACACGGTAGGAAAAGGTTCCCTTGACGGTCTCGATCCGGAAGATATCGCCGACCTGGATGTCTTTCAGGCAAATGAATACACCGTCGCGATGCCCGTAGATGATGCAGTTGCCGGCACCGCCGGGCGGGGCGGTCCCCGGGTCGTGACCCGCGGCGCCGCGAAGATCGGCTTTCGATGTGCCTTCGACGACGGCGACCCGCTTGCCGTCAAGGGAAGGAAACGTCAGCACCCCCAGCATCGTGGGCTTGTAAGGAGCGGAAGGCTTGGGCGTGGGGGTCGGCGAGGCGGGCGGGGCGGTCGGATCCCCGGATACCACCGAAACGGGATCCTCCGAAACGGCTTCGGAGAGATCGGAACCCGAAATGCCGGCCATGTAGGAATCCCACTCGGCGAGCTTTTCCTCCGAACGGATCTGCGAGCCGATGATCAGGACGAGCGAATAGGTGATCAGCGTTGCCGCGGCGGTCAGAAGGGCAAGCGCGGCGAAAAGGAAAACATGCTTCCGGCGGATCTTCGGCGCAGTCATACGGCTTACCTTGTTCCTTTCCTTGCCAGGCAGATGAGTTGCAATCATTATAACATGCTTTGAAAGTGAATCAAACGAAGGCTGTCCGATAGACAGATCGGAAAGGACCGGCGAATGGCCAGCAAGACCGGGAAAAGAACAGGAAGAACGGCAGAATGGCTCCGGACCCATGCGATTTTCGCGGTGCTCGTCCTGTGCTGGCTGGCCGTCAGTGTTCAGGCGGTCCTTTCGACATGGACACGATCCATCGATGAAGCGGTGGGTTCCGCTGTCGCCCTCGCCAGAACCTCCGGGGAATCCCTGAACGATACCGCGCTGTCCGCGCTCGGCGGATTTCCGGAGGACGAGGGATCCGCATCATGGAAAAGCGTCCGGGAACGGCTGCTGGCCATTGTGTCGATCAATCCGGAAATCCGTTTTGCATATCTGTATGCCGAACGCAGCGGAAAAATCTATTTTATCGCCGACTCCGAACCGGACGGTTCGGAAGACCGGTCGCCGTCCGGCCAGGAATACACCGAAGCCAGCGAAACGACCTTCCGGGCCGCACATGACGGCAATGTGATCGTCACACAGCCTGAAACAGACCGCTGGGGGACCTGGGTCAGCATTCTGGTGCCGATCAAGGATCGCCTTACAGGAGAGATCCGAGCCGTGCTCGGATTCGATGTCCCGGCCGGCGACTGGGCAAAGGCCGCCGTGTCCCACACCGTGCTGGCGGCTTCCGTGGCGGTCACGGTCCTTCTGGTCATGATCACCCTGCACGTTCTCCTTCTCCGCAACCGGAGGCTCAAGCTCCAGAGCGAGCAGCTTGCTGCCGCCAATACCGAGATCCATCGTGCCAAAGAAGCCGCGGAAGCAGCCACCCGCGCCAAGAGCGAATTTCTGGCCAACATGAGCCACGAGATCCGGACGCCGATGAACGCGATCATCGGGTTTTCCAGGCTGCTGGGAAAAGCCGGCCTGACTTCCGGTCAGATGAACTATCTTTCCAAGATCGATTCCTCGGCCAATTCCCTGCTCGCCGTGATCAATGACATCCTGGATTTTTCCAAAATCGAAGCCGGCAAACTGGGGATGGAACAAGTGGATTTTCGTTTGGATGAAGTCATGAACCAGATCGTCGGCATGATTTCCGTCAAGGCGGCGGAAAAGAATATCGAACTGATGAGCAATATCGGCAGGGAGGTTCCGAACGGACTTGTCGGGGATCCGCTGCGCGTGGGACAGGTCCTGCTCAACCTGACCAACAATGCGGTCAAGTTTACGGAAAGCGGCTACATCCTGGTGAAAGCCGAACTCGCGCAGCGGTCGGACGACCGGTGCCGCATCCGTTTCACCGTCCGCGACACCGGGATCGGCATGACCCCCGAACAGGTGTCCGGCCTTTTCGAAGCGTTTGCCCAGGCCGATTCGTCGATCACGCGCAAATACGGCGGCACCGGGCTGGGTCTGACAATTTCGAAACACCTCGCCGAGATGATGAACGGCAGTATCGAGGCGGAGAGCGTCTACGGAGAAGGCAGCACCTTCACGTTCACCGCTGAATTCGGGCTGCAGAGCACCCCCGAGTCTGTCCGCAGGATCGATTACGATAAGCTGCAGGACCTGCGCGTGCTGGTCGTGGATGACAACCGGATGGCGCGTGAGATCCTGTGCGAACAGATCGGAGCGTTCGGGATCCGCGCCGTGTCGGTCGGTTCCGGGGAAGCGGCTCTCGAGGAACTGCGCAGGGAGTCCGGCAAGGACCCGTATGACCTGGTATTCATGGATTGGCGGATGCCGGGGATGGACGGTCTTGAGGCAGCCAGGCGCATCGCAAAAGACAAGCGCATGGGACATGTCCCGGTCACGATCATGGTATCGGCGTTCGGCAGGGAAGAGATTTTCCGCAAAGCGGAGAAAATCGGTGTGCATGCGTTTCTCATGAAACCCGTCAACCAATCCCTTCTGCTGGATACGATCCTGCAGGCGTTCTCGATCGACAGCGCCCCGCCCGCCCTGAAAGAACGTCAGGACACGGAGTATGCCGGCCTGATCGACAGCATCCGGGGAGCGCATGTGCTGCTGGTGGAAGACACCCGCCTGAACCAGGAGGTCGCGTGCGAGATCCTGTCCGCGGCGGGTGTGACGGCCGATGTTGCCGAAAACGGGTTCGAAGCGGTACGGATGGTCACGGAAAATCCGTACGACCTGGTCCTTATGGATATCCAGATGCCGGTCATGGGTGGTTATGAAGCGACGGCGAAGATCCGGGAGATCCCCGGTATGAGCGCTCTGCCGGTCATCGCGATGACGGCGCATGACATGCAGGGGATCCGTGAAGAATGCCTGGCCGCGGGCATGAACGATTATGTCAG
>CAZDPQ010000195.1:0-4067 GCA_964507305.1 uncultured Oscillospiraceae bacterium | reverse complement strand
AGATGTCAAATACACCGGCGCGGTGGGGCTTTTCCTCGGTTACCCCGGCATCCTGTACGCTGCCGTCGTCCTCAGCGCAGTCCTGCTCGGCTGGATCCTGGTGATGGCTGCGTCAAGGCGGAGCGTGATGAAGAAAAGCATCGCTCTCGCTCCGTTCATCTCGGTTGCTTTTGCAGCAACACTGCTTATTTATACATAGGGTCACGAAACGTCATCGACAAAAGCAAGAAAATTAAAAGAGGGAAAGAGAAGGGAGAAAAGGTATGAAAAAGGCATTTGAGAAGGTCGTACGGTTTCTGAAGAGTGAAAAGGGGCAGGGAATGGTCGAATACGGGCTGATCATCGCGCTGGTCGCGATCGCGGTCATCGCGGCGGTCATCCTCCTGGGCGACAACATCAAGGCGATCTTTACCAAGACGACAGATGCTCTTTCGCTTGCATCAACGGCAGCCTGACAGCAGCAACATCCGGCAGAATGGCTTAACGGCAGAACATCGGAATCGATCGGAACGATCAGAAGCGTAGAGGAGAAACGGATATGAAAAACACATGGGGAAAAATCAAGGCATTCTTCAAGAGTGAAAAAGGCCAGGGAATGGTCGAGTACGGCCTGATCATCGCGCTGGTCGCGATCGCGGTCATCGCAGCGGTCATCCTGCTCGGCGACAACATCAAGGGGATCTTCCAGCGTACGGCAGACGCCCTGTCGAATGGAGTTACGTCGGTATCCACTTGATTTGATGTATTATCCTGCCGCTTGTGGTTCATGCATGCCACGGCGTCAAGATAGCAGACAGCTTGTGTTTCTTCCCGCCTGCCATTTAGCGGAGCGGCAGGCGGGAAGAGACCCGGTTTATAAAATTCATATATGTGATCGGATGTTACATTGATTATGAAAATTACTGATCGGAAAGGAGTGATCTCATGTTCGGAAAGCTGAGGAGTTTTTTGAAGAACAAGAAAGGGCAATCAGCTGTCGAGATGGCGATTACATTACCGATCCTTATGCTGGTCCTTTGCGGGATCATTGATTTCGGATGGATTTTTTCCAATAAAATGCTTATAACATATTGCACAAGGGAAGGAGCGAGATTCGGCTCGATCAACGCGGAAGCCCAGTATCCGGAAGAACTGGTGCGGGACCGGGTCCTGAAAGTGGCTCCGGATTACATCAGGGACAATATCAATGTCACGGTCACCTTCACCGACGCGTATGATGTGCGATCCGGCGATGTGGAGGTGGAGATCCATTATACGGTCAAGGCGCTGACGCCGCTGACCGGCATTTTTTTCGACAACCAGCAGATCGAGCTGGTCGCTGTCAGCATCATGAAAGTCGAATGATTTCCGGCTCCGGACGCACGCGCATCCGGCACCGGAACAGTCGCAGGGAGGCGGAACATGAAAAAGTTCATCTTGAAATTCCGCACGCTGGGTACTTCTGAGAAAGGCAGCACGATCGTGATCGTCGCGCTGTCCTTTACCATGCTGGTTATTGCCGCGGCTCTGGTGATCGATCTGGGATCGGCTTACTACGAAACGGCGGAGCTCGAGAACGCGGCTGACGCCGCGGTGCTTGCGGCCGGACAGTTGCTGCCCGTCAATTCGTCAGACATGCTGAAGATCCGTCAGGTAAAACAGCTTACTTATGAGTATGCGGTCAAAAACGGAAGTTCCATCCTCAGCCCGGAGGATATCATCCTCGACGGACTTACGAATGGATACTTCACAAGGCTTTCGGTCAACATCTCCATGGCCGTGAATACCAGTTTCGCCCGGGTGATCGGGATCCATTCCATCAATGTCACGCGCCGTTCAGCAGTCAAGATCGCGCCGGTCTACAAGGTGTACGGAGCCGTGCCTTTCGCCATCAAGAAAGATGTTCTCGATACCTGTATCACCACCGGGCTGACGACCCATATCCCGCTGAAATTCGGAGGCGGTTCCGGTGTCACCGGGGATTACGGCGTGATCGACCTGGATGGCGTGCGGAGCGGAGGCGCGAACGATGTCGACCTGTGGATCAATTACGGCTACACCGCGATGCTCAGTTCGGGAGACGCCCTGTATCCCGTGGAGACAGGAAATATGGCTGGTATCATTGAAAATGCCGTAGAGCGGCGTTATAATTCCTGCACGCATTTTTCAAATGACGGCGGCTGCACGGCTGCGCATTTTGCGGAAGACTGCCCGAGGATCCTGACTGTTCCGGTCGTGGTGAGTGTCGACAAGCATGATGTCAAGATCGTCGGTTTTGCCGCGTTCATCCTCGAACCGGCGTCCGATAAAGGTTTTGTTTACGGTTCGATCGTCAGGAAGACGATCGCAGGTGTGGCATCGAATTCGATCGATGTCGGAGGAGATGGCGATTACTGGCTCTACAGCCTCGTCCTGGCAAATTGATCATGCGTTGCGAAGCATCAAGCGATAAGCGGAGATAGGGTATGAAAAAGATTTATCTTGTAGCAGGCGTGCTGGCGGTGATCACGGGGGTCCTCGTGTTCAGCTTCACCTCGTCCATCAAAAAGGCGGCGACCAGGCAATACACGGATGTCGTGGTCGCGGTGCAGATGATCCCTGAGCGTACCGTCATCACGGAAGAAATGGTGGAAGTCCGATCCCTTCCGTCGGAAGCGGTGCTCCCGAGCGCGCTGAAGATGCAGGAGCAAGCGGTAGGCCTTATCAGCGCCGGCATCATCGAGCAGGGAGAAGTCATATCCGCGTCGAAAGTCTATACGCAGGGCGATAAGAACAATAGTCTTGGTTTTTTTGTGCCGGTAGGGAAGCGAGCGATTACGGTGCCTGTGGATGAAGTAAATGGAATCACAGGTTTTATTCTGCCGGGCGATCATGTGGACATTATTGTTGATATTGAACAGGAAAATCCAAATACCCCTGAGAAGGACACGATTTTAACCACTTTTTTGCTGTTACAAAATATCGAGATCATAGCTTCCGGTACGACGACTAGTAACAAGCAGAATGCAAGAAATATCACCTACACAACACTAACACTCGCTGTGACACCGGAAGATGCCATTCGGATCGCACATGCTGAAATAAGCAGTAAACTCAGGTTTGTGCTCCGTGCACCGACCGACAATGGGGTTGCAAGTACTGAGCCTGTCACAGATGACAATATCGGAGGGTAAGCGAGGCTCGTATGGAAAAAATAAAAGTTATGGTAGTGGCGGACAGCGACGCAATGCGGTATGACCTCAAAGGCCTGCTGACCAATGAAGAAATCGCCGTCGTGGCGCTTGCGAAAACCGGGAAGGCCGTGCTGGACAAAGTGGCGAGCCTGCTGCCGGAGGTCGTGGTCATGCTCGGTACGGCGGAAAGCCAGGAATACCTGCAGATCGCCGAACGGATCTACACCAGCATCCCGTCCGTTATCGTGCTGCTGCTGCTCGAGCATCCGGATTTCGGCGCGGTGGAGAAAGCCATGCAGGTCGGTATCCGGAAGGTGATCGAGTGGCCCTGCGATTCCAAAGCCCTCGTCGAAAGCATCCGGCTGTTGCTGAATGTTGAAAAGATGCGGGCAACCAACATCAAGCAGCACCGGGTCAGCTGGGAATCGAAGATCATCACGGTTTTCGGGACGAAAGGCGGGATCGGCAAGACGACGACCGCCGTGAACCTCGCGGTTTCTCTGGCGGGAAACGGCAGCAAGGTGGCGCTTCTGGACCTGGACCTTCAATTCGGGGACATCGGCGTTTTCCTCGACATGGAACCCAAGGATTCGATCGCGGAGCTGGTCCAGGAGCGGAATTCCTTCGACATCGACACGATCAAGAGCTTCATGGTCCTCCATTCGAGTGGAGTCAGCGTTCTGACGGCGCCGAAGAGCCCTGAATACGCGGAGATCGTCACGCCGGAGCACATCGAGAAGATCATCAACACGATCCGGCCGTATTTCGATTATGTCATCATCGATACGCCGCCGGCGTTCAATGACTGCACGCTCGTTGCGATCGAAAGCTCGAACCTGGTCCTGTTCGTTCTGACACTCGACATTTCCACGCTCCGCAACGCCAAGATCAGTCTGGAAGTCTTCAGCAACCTCA
>CAZDPQ010000194.1:0-4139 GCA_964507305.1 uncultured Oscillospiraceae bacterium | reverse complement strand
ACAACCGCAAAATGCTGATCACGAGCATTTCCCACGATCTCAAGACGCCCATCACATCCATCAAGGGGTATGTCGAAGGGATCCTGGACGGCGTGGCGGGCACACCGGAGAAAAAAGAAAAATACCTGAAGACGGTGTATGCCAAGGCGGTCCAGGTCGACCGGATGATCGACGATCTGATCCTTTATTCAAAGCTGGACCTGAACCAGATCCCTTTCCAGTTTGAGAGAACGGACTTCGTGCGGTTCTTCGAGGACTGTCTTGAGGAAAATGAGCCGGAGATGGCCGGGCACGGGATCGCGATGACGCTGGAGAACCGGCTGCCCGGATCCTGTTTTATCATGATGGACCGCGAGAGGATGCGCCGCGTCGTTTTGAATCTTCTGGAGAATGCCCGCAAATACATGGACAAGCCCGACGGACGGGTGGACATCATCCTGCGGGAGACTCCTGAGAGTGCCGTAGCCGAGATCGCCGACAACGGAGCGGGGATCCCGAAAGACAGCCTGCCGCAGATTTTCGAGCGATTCTACCGGGCCGACGCTTCCCGCGGCGCGGCCGAGGGAAGTGGGCTCGGCCTGTCGATCGCCAGGGAGATCGTCGAAGGCCACGGCGGGCAGATCTGGGCCACGAGCCGGGAGCATGAAGGGGCCCGTTTCATGATCTCCCTCAGGAAGGTCCCGTGAACGGATAACCGATAGGAGCGGAGTGCGTATGAAAAAGATCCTGATCATCGAAGACGATCCGAGCATCGCCGAATTGGAGAAGGACTACCTGGAGATCAGCGGATACTCCGCGGTGGTCTGCGAAAGCGGCGCCAAAGGACTGGAGATGGTCCGGAAGGGAGGATTCGACCTGATCCTCCTTGACATCATGCTTCCCGGGATCGACGGGTTCGAGATCCTGCGGCATGTCCGCGGGGAGTTGGACATTCCCGTGCTGCTGGTGTCCGCCAGGAGGGAAGAGATCGACAAGATCCGCGGACTGGGGCTCGGAGCCGACGACTATATCACCAAGCCGTTCAGCCCCGGCGAGCTGATCGCCCGGGTCGGCGCGCACCTGTCCAAATACGACAGGATCCGGAACCGCTACGAGAATGGCTCTGCGCCTTCCGTCCTCATGATCCGGGGCCTCGAGATCCAGAAGGATGCCCGGAGGGTTTTCGTGAACGGCAGGGAGACTGCCCTGACGCAGAAGGAATTCGAGCTGCTGCTGTTTCTGGCGTCCAACCCCAACAAGGTATTCGACCGCGAAGACCTGTTCGGCAAGGTATGGGGCATGGACAGCACCGGCGATTCATCGACGGTGACTGTCCACATCGCCAGGGTCCGCGAAAAAATCGAGTCCGACCCATCCGACCCGCAGTACATCGAGACGGTCTGGGGAGCCGGTTACCGTTTCAGAGCATAAGCGCGGACCGTCGGGCGGCAGTTGACAGCTGACAGGGGCATCCCGTGATGGGGTGTCCTTTTTTATGCCTGCCGTTCGTTAAGGGAACTGTAAATGTTACAGGTGTGTTACAAGTACCGTTTGTAATGCAAAGGAAACGTAAAACACTTGAAATCCCCCGGATTTAGGTATAAAATACAGCTAAGTGGTGCAAAGTGGAGCAAAAATGCATCATTGTGGGGCATAGTGGTGTGAAAAATGCCGAAAGCCGCTCTCTGAAACGGCTGTGCTTGATTTCTCACTGCGGAAGAAAGGGAATGCATGGGCAGGTACCAGCATACAGTCGATGCAAAAGGCCGGATTTTCATCCCTTCCAGGATCCGGGATGACCTGGGCAAAAGAGTGTACATCACCAAGAGCCTGGATTCGCTGTGCCTCTCGGGATATACGCCGGAGCAGTTCGGATCCATCCGGGAGCAGTTGTCATTGCTGTCCGGGACCGACCCGGTGGTGAGGAAGCTGCGCCGCGAGATCCTCGGCGAGGCGATCCTGTGCGATATGGACGGGCAGGGAAGAGTCAGCATCACCGAAGAACTGTGGAAATCGGTGGGCATAGGCAGCGGCTCGGATGTGTATATCATCTACCTGTTCGACAAGTTTGAGATATGGCCCGCGAAGGCTTATGACGAGGAGCGGAAGGCTGCGGCATCCGGACTGGCGGAGGACTTGAGCCGGTATGACATCAAGGGAATTTAACATCTTCCACCGGCCCGTCCTGTTCGACGAGTGCATGGAAGCGCTGCGGATCCTTCCGGGCGGAGTGTATGTCGACTGCACGGCCGGAGGAGGCGGGCACTCGGCAGGGATCCTGGACCGTCTCGGCGAAGGCGGACTGCTGATCGGACTCGACAAGGACGCGCAGGCCCTTGAAGAAGCGGACAGAAAGCTGTCGGCGCGGCCGTCGAAGGGCCGATACAAGCTGATCCGGAGCGATTTCGCGAGGCTGGACAAGATCCTGGAGGAGGAGCATCTCGACGGAGCGGACGGCATCCTGGCTGATTTCGGGGTGTCCTCGTTCCAACTGGACGAGAACCGGAGAGGGTTCGGATACATGAGCGACGGGCCGCTCGACATGCGCATGGACCAGGGATCGGAGCTGACAGCCCGGACCGTGGTGAACACCTATCCGAAAGAACGGCTGGAGCAGATCATCCGCGAATATGGAGAAGAGCGGTATGCGGGGAGGATCGCGGAGTCGATATGCGTCAGGCGGGAGAGGCGGCCGGTCGATTCGACTCTGGATCTTGCAGGGATCATCATCGCCGCGATGCCGGGATCCGCGCGCAAAGAGCCGCAGCATCCGGCCAAGAGAACTTTTCAGGCGATCCGGATCGAGGTCAACCACGAGCTGGATTCGATCCGCAGGCTTCTGGACATCCTGCCGGACATCCTTCGCCCGGGAGGCCGGTTCGCGGCCATTTCCTTCCATTCGCTGGAAGACCGGATGGTCAAGGAGAGTTTTAAAAAGTATGAAAATCCCTGCACCTGCCCGAAGGATTTTCCCATCTGCGTATGCGGCGCGCAGCCGGCGGGCACTGTCCTGACCCGTAAGCCGCTCACCGCGTCTTTCGATGAAATCGACAGCAACCCGAGGGCGCGCAGCGCGAAGCTCCGGGTTTTTGAAGCCGGGATGAAAGGAGGAAGGGATCATGAACGGAATATCGGGCAATAACGCCCTCAAGCGGGACGTTTCCGTCGCGCGCGGCGATAAGCCCGCGTCCGTCTGCAGGGTCGGCTATTGCGGACCCCGCAGCCGCGAGCTGCCTACGGCAGCCCTGAAGTGTGCCGTCACCGGAAAGAAGCCTTCCGGCATCCCGTACGGAAAGGAAAGAAAAAGGGAGCTGGCCGAGGCCGAAAAACTCGTCCGGCGGAAATACGGGAAGAAGAGAAGCCGGTATTTCCTGATGTACTTTGCATCGATCTCTTTCTGCGCCCTTGTTTTTACCGGGATCCTTTTCCGGCAGGCCCAGATCATGGAGATGAATTACCAAAATGTCCGTCTGGAGCGGGAAATCAACCGGATCCGGACGGATACGGAGAGCATCCGCGAGGAGTTTGCCGGTACGGCGGACATGTCGCTGATCCGCAAAATCGCCGCGGAAGAACTCGGGATGCGCAAGCCCGCGTCGTCCCAGATCATTACGGTGGTGATCCCCAAGGGCGATCGGGTCATCCTGTCGTCGCAGGACACCGGTGCGGACATCGCCGATCTTGACAGCATGTTCGAAAATGTGGAAGGATTTTTCAAAACCATGCGTTGACCATAAATATCGAACAAGGCGGCCGGAGAAGTGCGGAAGAGCGAACAGGACAGGATCATGGAAGCAAGGGGCAGACAGGCCGTCAGGAACGGAAAGGGCGGCATGACCGGCCCGTCCGGGAGGACTGCTCCGTCCGGCAGAGGCACCGCGGCGCCCGGTAATGGTCGGACAGCCCGGACGCCGGGACGCGGTAAAAGGAAGAAAAAGAGCGGGATCCGCGGCGGCATGTGGTTTGCGGCTGCGGTCCTGCTTTGTTTTTGCGGGTATATTTTCAGCAGTCTCTTTACGCTGCAGGTCGTGGATTATAAGATCCACGCTCAGGAAGCGGCCGGCAGCCATTATAAAAAAATCATCGAATTGCCGGAGCGGGGTTCCATCTACGATGCGAACGGAAGAGAACTGGTGTTCAGCTCGACCGTGGAGACGATC
>CAZDPQ010000193.1:622-4144 GCA_964507305.1 uncultured Oscillospiraceae bacterium | reverse complement strand
AGCACGCGGTGTCCAAAGGCGAGCTGGAGCTGACCCCGGAGGGGATCTTCCGGCGCAGCGGCAATCTCAGGATGCGCGGGCATGAGTTCAAGGGGACCTGCCTTCGCATCAATTCGGTCCAGAATTATTTCGCGGCGACCATGCAGATGCTCAAAGGGCCGGTGCGCAGAGACCTTTTCATGAACGAGCGCCGGATCTTCACGCGGGTCATGGATGAAGCGCCGTCCTATTATTCGGACTCCTGCGAGGTCTCGGATTCCCTGATTTCGGACGGATGCCGGATCTACGGCCGCGTGACGGGGAGCATGATTTCCAGGAGCGTGACCATCTCCAAAAACGCCGAGGTCCGGAACAGCATCCTGCTGCAGAATGCCCATGTTTCCGAAGGCTGTTCGATCGAGAATGCGATCATCGACAAGAACACGATCCTCCGGCCGGGCGTCCGGCTGGTGGGGCAGCCGAATTATCCGGTCCTGATCGGCAAAGACTCTGTCGTATGAACGGCAGGACAGAAGCGGTGGGGGTGAAACGATGAGCGCAAAAGGCAGAAAAGCTCCGGCAGCGGCCGGAACGCGGCAGGCGGAAAGCCCGGAGCGGCAGCCGTCGGTCCTTTTCGTTTCCGCCGAAGCGGCGCCGTTTGCCAAGGTCGGCGGGCTGGCGGACGTGGTCGGGACCCTGCCGGGCGTCCTCGTGAAGGAGAGCTGCGACGCGCGGGTCATCATGCCGTTTTACCGCAAGGTCAAGGAACGGTACGGGGACAAGGCCCGTTTCCTGAGCTGGTCGATGATCCGCCTGGGATGGCGCAGCCAGTACTGCGGCCTGTACACCTATGTCCACGAAGGGGTCCGGTATTACTTTATCGACAACGAGTACTTTTTCGGACATGAGAAAATCTATGTCGAGTATACCTTCGATATCGAACGATTCAGCTTTTTCCAGCGGGCAGTCCTCTCCGTCCTCGGCGCGCCGATTGACTTCACGCCGGACATCCTCCACTGCAGCGACTGGCAGTCGGCGATGATCCCCTGCCTGCTGAAAGCGCACTACCAGTCCTGCGGCTACTTCACGGAGATGAAGACGATCCTGACGATCCACAACATCAAGTACCAGGGCATCCACAGCAAAGAGATGATCGAGGACATCATGGATCTTCCGCTCGGGATCATGAACCCGGACGGCGTCCTGTTCAACGGATCGGCCAACTTCCTGAAGGCGGGGATCGTCTATGCCGATGCCGTCACGACGGTTTCCCCCTCGTACGCGCGGGAGATCCTGACCCGGGAATACGGCGAAGGGCTTGACGGCATCCTCTGGCAGCACGAGGGAAAGCTCAGCGGGATCCTCAACGGCATCGACTGCACCGAATACGATCCGCAAAGCGACCCGCTAATCCCGGCCCGCTATTCCGCCGGAAACGCCGCCGAAGGGAAAAGGATCTGCAAACGCAGTCTGCAGAAAGAACTCGGCCTCCGCCTTTCGGAGCGGACCCCGCTGGCGGGCATGGTCACCCGGCTGGTGGACCAGAAGGGGATCGACCTGCTGATCGGCGCTTTCCGCGACATCGCCGGGATCCCGGTCCAGCTGGCCATCCTCGGCACCGGCGATCCATATTATGAGAAGAACCTTACGGATCTCGCGGCGGAGCAGCCGTCCGGCGTCTCGGTTTCCGTGACATTCGACAATGCCCTTGCGCACCGGATCTACGCGGCGGCAGACATTTTCCTGATGCCGTCACTGTTCGAGCCGTGCGGCCTGTCGCAGATGATCGCGATGCGCTACGGCGCAGTCCCCCTGGTCCGCGAGACCGGCGGGCTGCGGGATACGGTCCTCCCGTACAATGAGTTTACCGGCGAGGGCACCGGTTTTTCGTTCCGGAACGCGGTTCCGGGCGAACTGTCGCATATCCTCGGCTACGCGGTCACCGTTTACAGGAAGAAAAAGGAAGCATGGGAATGGCTGATCCGCGCGGGGATGGATGCGGATTTTTCATGGACCACTTCCGCCCGCCGGTATCTGGATGTCTACCGGCAGATCGCGCGGCGGTGACGAAAGCATGGAGATCCTTCACTACAGCAGGGAAGCGGAATACAGGGATCCTTTCGGTGCGGCTCCGGCCGGCGCTTCCGTCCGCCTTGCTGTGAAAGTCGGCGATCCCGGGAGCGTGCGCGGCGCGTACCTTTGCTATGCATACGGGCTCAGGGAATTTGCATGGGGGCGATACGGCCTCGAGCAGAGCGGCGAGGATCCCCATACGTTCGCCGGCTTGCTCCGGATGCCGGACGAGCCCTGCCTGCTTTTCTACTGGTTCGAGATATTCGACGGCACAACGGCCGCTTACGGGCTCCGGAACACGGCAGCCGGAGACGGCAGCTGCGCGGTGAGAAAATCCGCGCCTTCGTTTCCGCAGGACGGCGGCGGCTTTGCGGAAGCGTTCCAGATCACGGTCTACGACCGGGGATTCAAAACGCCGGATTGGCTCAAAGGTGCTGTTTTGTACCAGATATTCCCGGACCGGTTTGCACGCGCTTCAGATTTTTCCTACGACGCCATGCGGAAGGTCCGGGACCTGCCGGACCGGATCTGCCACAAGGACTGGCATGAAGAAGTAGATTACCGGGGAAAGGACGGGCGAAGCTACACTGCGTCCGATTTTTTCGGCGGTAGCCTGCGCGGCATCATCGAAAACCTGGACCATCTCGAGTCGCTCGGCGTCGGCGTCCTGTATCTGAACCCGATTTTCGAAAGCCGTTCCAACCACCGGTATGACACCGGAAATTACGAAAAAGTCGACCCATTGCTCGGGAACGAGCAGGACCTCGAGGATCTCGTCCGTGAGTGCGGGCGGCGGTCGATCCGCGTGATCCTGGACGGCGTATTCAGCCATACCGGCGCGGACAGCGTCTACTTCAACAAGTACGGCACCTATCCGGATGCCGGAGCCTATCAGGACGCTTCCGGCGGCGGCAAGTCGCGGTACTACACGTGGTACAGCTTCCAAATGCAGCACGGCTATATTTCCTACGACTCCTGGTGGGGGTTCCCCGACCTGCCGAATGTGAATGAAAACGACCTCCGGTTCCGGGAGTATATCCTGGGCGAAGACGGTATCGTCCGCAGATGGCTCCGCAAGGGCATCGCGGGCTGGCGGCTCGATGTGTCCGACGAGCTGCCGGACGGTTTCCTCCGCGAGCTGCGCAGGGCCGCGAAGAACGAAAGAGAGGACGCGGCCATCCTCGGCGAAGTCTGGGAGGACGCGAGCTGCAAATCCAGCTACGGGCATTACCGTGATTTTCTTTTCGGGAACACCCACGACTGCGTCATGGGCTACCCCTTCCGAAAGACAGTGATGGACTGGCTATGCCGAAGGATCGGGACGGACAGCCTGATCCATTCTTTCGAAACGATCCGGGAAAACTATCCCGTGCTGGGGTACCTGTGCAACATGAACCGTATCGGCAGCCACGTTGTCGCGCGCGCCATCAGGGAGCTTTGGGCCGGCGTGTCGTTCAGCGCCTCACTCGA
>CAZDPQ010000193.1:0-612 GCA_964507305.1 uncultured Oscillospiraceae bacterium | reverse complement strand
CAACATCACCCTGCGCGGCCGCCCCGATGGCGCGCGCCACATCCGGGAGCCCGCCGCCCCGCGGGCCGGCGACCGCCAGTGGCAGGCTTCCGCGGTCCTGTCCGATGACGCGCGCCGGAAGGGCCTTCGTCTTCTGAAGCTTGCGATGCTCATCCAGTTTACGTTTCCCGGCGTCCCGTCCGTTTATTACGGCGATGAAGCCGCGATGGAGGGGTACGGCGATCCGTTCTGCAGGAGAACCGCCGATGTGCCGGAGATCCGGAGGACCCGTCCGGAGATCTATCAGTGGCTGGCGGCCATATCGGCCTTTCGGACCGCGCATCCGATGCTGAGGACGGGGCATATCGGCTACCTTGCACCCTCCGGCGGCGTCCTCCTTTATCGGAGATACCTTGCCGGCGGTCTGGATATGGCCGGGACAGCCATGCCCGACGAGAGCGAATTCCTGGTCGCGGTCAATCCCGGCGACAGCGGGCGCACGGTCGAATGGTCCGGCCGGTCTTTCGACCTCGGACCGATGCGCGGCGTCATCCTTCATGACGGCGCGCGGGTGTTCGAAGCGTAAGCCCGATTATCATGGTAAACCCGGGATGCGGGATGCCGAATCGAGAT
>CAZDPQ010000192.1:0-4157 GCA_964507305.1 uncultured Oscillospiraceae bacterium | reverse complement strand
CTGCCCTTTGCGTATGTTTCTCTGGCGGTAGTGCTGGGGCTTTTCTGGGCGGGTTTCCAGATTATCCCGGTGGAAGAATTTATCGGTTTCCCGATGACGTTGGACGGCCGGGCGCTTTTGCGGATTTACCTGCTGGCTCTGCCTGAGGTGCTTCTGGCTTCTGCGTTACAAATGCTGGTGGCAACTTTCACCCGCAGTTTCAAAGAGGCGCAAACCTATCTGGGGTTCTTGCCCCTGCTCGTGGGTTTGCCCTCGATGTTCCTCTCGTTCACGACGATCAAGTCCGAAGGGATCAAAATGCTCGTGCCCACGTATGGGCAGTCGATCCTCATTAACCAAATCTTACGCGGCGAGAGCTACAACCCCCAGCATTTCCTGCTGGTGAGCGTTTCCACACTCGTTTTGGCGGTTCTGCTGACGCTGATTGCCATCCGTCTGTATTACCGTGAACAGGTGCTCTTCAACAAGTAGCCGAACCACTTAACACTTTTGCAAGCCGCCTTCCGATAGCCCCGAAGGCGGCTTTTTTAAGGGATCACCGTACTATAATAACAGCATGGAGTCTCCGGGGGCCGCTGTGGGTGGGTTATCTGTGCGTGGTCAGCCGATACGAAGCTGGTTGCCGCAGGCGCTCCTGCTCGTTTATCTGGCGGTGACGCTGGCGGTTTTCGTCGCGCAACCGGTGCTGGCCTTTCCGCGGTCGGCGCCGCAGCCGTGGGCGGCGTTTCTGGCCGGGCTGGTGTACCTGATCGGCGCGATCTGGACGTTCAGTGTGCGGCGTTCTCGCCCGGCAGGTCAGGCGTTGACCCTTTTCTCGGCGTCTCTGGCCATGGCGCTGGCCGGGCTGGGAGACCTCTTCGGCGACGGGGCGTTTGCGGGGCTGTGGGCGCTTGCCCTGGGGGTGGCCTCGGGCGCGGCCTTTGACCTGGCCTTCCTTTTCCCGCGTGAAGAAGCCTTTCTGAGACAGCGGCGCGGCCTGTTGCTGGCCGGGTTTGCCCCGGGGCTGGCCTTGACTCTGGCGGCCTGGTTGAGCCTGGGCGGGGTCATCGCGCCGGGGGTGGCCCGCGCCGTGCCGGGATGGCAGGCCGTCTGGCTCTGCCTGATGATCCTTTTCTGCCTGGCGTGGATCGCCTTGCGGCAGATGCGAACCGCCATGGCTACCGAACGAGAGCAGGCGCGTTTGGCCATTTTCGGCGGGGTGATTTCTTACGGCCCATGGATGATCTGGCTGGGGGTTCACCTGGCGAATGGCCGCCCGGTGGAAATGCCCCCACCGGCGATTCTTCTCCCCCTGGCTATCTTCCCGGCGCTGGCGGGGTATCTGCTTCAGCGTTTTCGTCTCCAGCAGGCCGATTTCATTTTCAGCCGGGCGATCCTCTACGGAGCGCTGGCCATCCTCACGGTGGCGGGTTATGCCTTGCTGGTGGCGGGGCTTTCACTGCTGGCCGGGCGGCTGGTTGGGCAGGACAACCCGGTGTTAACGGGGGTCATTTTCTTCCTCTTTGCGCTGGCCATACACCCCCTGCGCGCGTCCCTTCAGCGCAGGATCGATGCGGCTTTCTTCCGCAGCGATCAGGCGCACCAGGAGCGGGTGGCGGCCTTCAGCAATGCATTGACGCATGTGGTCGACCTGGGAGAAATCCTTGCCACCCTGCGGCGCACGATTCAGGAAACGCTTGCGCCGGGACGGATGCACCTCTTTCTGCTGGACCCCCTTTCAGATACTTACGTGGCTGCCGCGGATGAGACGGGCGCCGCTACCAGCGATGTGCGGTTCAACAGCTCCAGTCCGTTGATCCAGACGCTGGCTCACGAGGATTCCATGCTCATCCTGGCCGGCCCCGAGAGTCTGCCGCCATCCTTCCAGGCAGATCGGGCGCGTCTGACCCTCCTCGGCACGAAGTATTTTGTCCCTCTGCCGGGGCGCGAACGGCTCAACGGGTGGGTGACGTTAGGAGAGCGCTTTTCGGGGGAGCCTTACACCTCACGCGATTTGAACTTTCTGGAGACGCTTTGCGACCAGGCTGCGCTGGCCATTGAACGGGCGCAGGTGCTGACGAATATGCAGAATCGCGTTCACCAGTTGAACGTGCTGGCGCGGGTGGCACAGGGGGTGAACATCACCCTCTCGATGGATGACCTTCTTGAGCTGATCTATGCTCAATCCACGCAAATTATCCCCTCGGATCGCTTTTCCATCATGCTTTATGACCGGGTTCAGGACATTTACCGGTATGCATTTTACCTGGAGAAGGACGAGCGTTTGAGCGAGCATGAAAACCGCCCCATTCCACCGGGGCAGGCGCTGGAAGTGGAGGTGATCCGGCAGGGGCGCCCGCTGCGCACGGAGGACTTCAACCGTGAATGCCAGCGGCTGGGGGTGGCCGCGCCGCGGAGCGGACTGTATGCCTGGATGGCGGTGCCGCTCAACGCCGGGGCTGAGACGATTGGCGCGCTCAGCATAGGGAGTGAAGATCCGCGCATCGCCTATACGGCTGACCAGCAAAACCTGGCCCAGGCCATTGCCGACCAGGTGGCTGGGGCGATTGTCAAGGCGCGCCTCCTTCAGGAGACCGAACGGCGCGCCCTGCAACTGACGACGCTCAACGAGATGACCCGCCAGTTGACCTCCACGCTGGATCTTGAGCCATTACTGATGAATATCCTGCAGAGCGCGGTGGATATCCTCACCTGCGAAGCGGGCAGTCTGCTCCTGGTGGATGAAGTGACCGAAGAACTGGTGTTCCGGGTGGTGGTGAGCCCGGTGGCCAATGATCTGCTTAACCGCCGCCTGCCGCCGGGGAGCGGAGTGGTGGGGAAGGCCGTGAAGACGCGCCAGCCGATCATTGTCAATGATGTTTCGCGATCAGCCGAATGGTATTCCAAGACGGATCAGACGACCGGGTTTGTCACCCGCGCGCTGCTGGTCATCCCGCTGATCGTCAAAGATCGCGTCATCGGGGTGATTGAGGTGATCAACAAACGCGATGGATCGCCCTTTACCCAGGATGACGAAGACCTGCTTTCGGCCTTTGCGGCCCAGTCGGCGGTGGCCATTGAGAACGCCCGTCTGTACACCCTTACCGATCAGGCGCTGGCGGCCCGTGTGGAAGAGCTTTCGGTGATGCAACGCATCGACCGGGAACTCAATACCAGCCTCGATACCTCGCGCGCCATGCGGATCACCCTCGAATGGGCCATGCGTCAGTCGCGCGCTCAGGCCGGGTTAATCGGCATTGTTCAGGATGAGCATTTGAAGGTAATGGCCTCTCAGGGATACTCCGATGAACTGGAAGCTCACCCCAATGGCCTGTTGCCGGTGAAGGCGCTCGGGCTGGAAGAGGCGCTTCAGGAGGCAGCCCCGTTTTACCGCCGCCTGGACGGGACGCCTGAGGATCCAAGGCGGTTGTTGAAGCAGGCCGCCAGCCAGGCGATCGTTCCGATCCGTCGCGAAGGCACCGCGATTGGGCTGTTACTGCTGGAAAGCGATGCGGCCGGGCCGTTGAGCGAAGAAACGCTGGGATTCCTGGCCCGTTTGAGCGACCATGCTTCCATTGCCATTTTCAACGCTCAACTCTACCATGCAGTGCAGAGCGCCAACCTGGCCAAGAGTGAGTTTGTCTCGTTTGTGGCTCACGAACTGAAGAATCCGATGACCTCGGTCAAGGGGTATACCGAATTGCTCGCCGCAGGCGCGGTGGGGCCGGTGAATGAGGCCCAGACCAACTTCCTCAGCACCATTCGGGCCAACATCGAGCGCATGAACACCCTGGTATCAGACCTGAACGATCTTTCGAAGATCGAAGTGGGGCGGTTGCGTCTGGACTTCAAAGCGATCTCGGTGGCCGAGGTGGTGGACAGTGTGGTGCGTTCTACCAGGCGGCAGATTGAAGAGAAGAAACAGGAGCTGACCCTCGATGTGCCCGCCACACTGCCGCCTGCCTGGGCTGACCGCACCCGTTTCGAGCAGGTGCTGGTCAACCTGATCAGCAATGCCCACAAATATACCCCGGCTGGCGGGCATATTCATGTGGCGGCGGAACAGTGCCCCAACCGGTGGGATGAGCAGGGCGCTCCGCAGGTGATTCACATCTGGGTTAAGGATGACGGGATTGGCATCAGCGAGGAAGATCAGAAGAAGATCTTCCAGAAGTTCT
>CAZDPQ010000191.1:0-4162 GCA_964507305.1 uncultured Oscillospiraceae bacterium | reverse complement strand
GGATTTCATACGAACACTCCTCCTTTTGACGATCCTTGCAGGGATTTAGGATGGATAGAGACTCCCCTGTGAAGCCAGAGACAGCATCCCGAGAAGGGGAGGCTATCCCCTGAGGACGGTTGGCGAATCCGCCCCCTCAATGCCTCACGATGGGTTTGATTATACAACGCATAGCCTATTTGTCAATCGTTCCGAAACAGACCCCGCCAGCCATGCAAGGCCAAAGCCCCTCTTTTGACAGGAAAGGCGACAAAGGAAGGGACTTTGGGGAAAATCAGAATTGATATTTAATAGAGAATAAGATTTTCCTCTTGAAGGTTTACCCTAAACACTTTATAATGATGTAATAACAGGATTACACTAAAACAGCTTTCATTCCCACACCCATGAGGTTCTATGCCATGAAGCCGATCCGAATCTGTCTGGTGGGCGCCGGGCGAGCTGCCAGAGTCCACGCCGCTTCCCTTACCCGCCATCTCCCTGCCGGAAGGCTGGCGGCCATCGTAGACCCCCACGCCGAAACCCTGCAGGCCACGGCCGACGAATTTGGGGTCGAACAACGCTTTGCCTCCCTCGAAGAAGCTCTCGACCGCGTCGAACTGGATGCTGTGGTGATCACCACGCCCACCTTCACGCACGCCGCGCTGGCCATCACCGCTGCCCGCGCCGGAAAGCACATTTTTCTGGAAAAACCCATGGCCCTCACCCTGGAAGAATGCGACGCCATCGCTCAGGCCGCCGCGGAGAACCACGTCTTTCTTCAGCTGGGGTTCATGCGCCGCTTCGACCCCGATTTCTCCGCCGCCTTCGAACGCATCCAGGCCGGGGAGATCGGCCAGCCGCTGATGGTTAAATCGCTTACGCATGGGCCGGGGCTGCCGCCTCCCTGGGCGCGCGACCTGAAGACCTCCAACGGCAACCTGGCCGAGGTCAACAGCCACGACTGGGACTGCATCCGCTGGCTGATGGGCGCGAACCCCCTGCGGGTGTACGCCGAGGTGGCGAACCTCAAAGGCGCCTCAAGGGGAGTGACCACCGAACATTTTTATGATCATGCCCTGGTAACCGTGCGCTTTGAAAACGGCGCTCTGGGGAATATTTCCAGTATTTGCCCGTGCGATTATGGCTACGACGCCCGGGTGGAAATTACCGGCGAGAAGGGCATCATGCAAATCGGCGAACTGAAAGGCCAGGCGGTGGTGGTGTGCACCGACCGCGACCACGGCCTGGTGACGCCCATCTTCCGCACCTGGCCGCAGCGTTTTGCGTGGGGATACATCCGCGAGATGGAGCACTTCCTGCACTCCATTCAAACCGACACCCCCCCGAAAGTGGGCGCCGAAGATGGGCGCTGGGCGGTCGCCGGTGTGCTGGCAGCCACCCGCTCCTTCCTGGAAGAACGCCCCGTCTCGCTGCGTGAGGTGATGCCATGAGCCAGACCATGCTCGCCGCCGTCTATTACGGCCCGGAAGACCTGCGCATCGAAGAACGCCCCATCCCGGCTGTGGGGCCGGGAGATGCACTCATCCGCGTCATCAGCACCGGGATTTGCGGCACCGACCTGCGCATTTATCATGGCGGGCACCGCATGTATGCCCCGGGGGTGGCGCGCGTTCCCGGCCATGAAGTGGTCGGAGAGGTGGCCGCTCTGGGAAGCGATGTGGAAGGATTAAAAGAAGGCCAGCGTGTGTTCGTGGCCCCCAACTTCGGCTGCGGCCACTGCCGCCAGTGTATCACCGGCAACAACAACCGCTGCGCCCATTATGGCGCGCCGGGCATCACCCTGGATGGTTCTTTTGCCGAATTTATGCTCGTTCCGGCGGCTGCCGTCCGTCAGGGCAACCTCATCCCCATTGACCCGGCCGTCGACCCCGCCAGCGCCGCGCTCATCGAGCCCTTCGCCTGTGTCCTGCGCGGGCAGCAGGCCCTGAACATCACCCCGCTAGACGTGGCGCTCATCATCGGGGCCGGGCCAATCGGCATCATGCACCTCATGGCGGCCCGCCTTCAGGGCGCGCGGAGCATCATCCTGAGCGAGATCAACCCCGAGCGCGCCGCCCAGGCCGCTTTGTTTGGGGCTGACCGCGTGATCAACCCCGCCAGTGAAGACCTGAACGCCGTCGTCCTGGAAGAAACGCAGGGCGAAGGGGCCGATGTCATCATCGTCGCCGCGCCGGCCCACCGCGCGCAGGAGGCCGCCCCCCGCCTGGCTGCCATCGGCGGGCGGATCAGCTTCTTTGGCGGGCTTCCCAAAGACCAGCCCACCATTCAACTCGACTCCAACCTGGTGCACTACCGTGAATTGATCATCACCGGCAGCACGGCTTCCAGCACGTTCGACTGCTGGCGGGCGGCTTCCATCGTGGCGGCAGGCCGGGTAGACCTGAGCCGCCTGGTGAGTGCGCGCCTCCCCCTGGATCAGGCGGTGGAAGGTCTGCGGGTAGCCGAGTCCGGCAGGGCGCTGAAAGTCATCCTTGAACCCCGGGGAGGAACATCGCAATGATCCAGCCCACCTCGCCTCTGCCCGCCCACCTGCCCTTCGCCCTGGAAATCCTCCAGGGTAGAGAAATCACCCTCAGCCGGTACGATCATCACATCCTGCGCCGCCTCTCTTCCATGAAGGGTCAGTTCCTGGACGCCTCCGCCTACCAGGAGATGCTGGATCAGGAAGATGTGGTTCTCTACGAGGTGCTTGAAGTGGAACGCCCCGAACACCCGGGCGAATTCCGCTTCGGGTTATCCATCGTCCACCCCGGCAAGGTCGGCGCGGAATACTGGATGACGAAGGGGCACTTCCACGCTGTTCGTGAAACCGCCGAGTTGTATTACTGTCTGCGCGGCGAAGGCATGATGGTTATGGAAACCCCCGAAGGGGAGTGGCGTGTGGAAGAACTTCGCCCCGGCAAGTTGCTCTACGTGTCCCCGCGCTGGGCGCACCGCTCGGTCAACACCGGCGCCAGGGAAGACCTGGTCACCTGCTTTGCCTACCCGGCGCATGCCGGTCACGATTACGCCAGCATCGAAAAGCAGGGTTTTCGCAAATGCATCGTGGAACAGGAGGGCAGACCGCAGATCATTGATAACCCCCGCTGGCTGCCCCCGGAGGAACGCTGATGCTCAAGCCGCTTCATCAATGCCGCGTGCTGGTCACCGCTACATCCTACGGGGCGCATGATTCGGCGCTGAAAACCACGCTGGAATCCCGGGTTGGAGAAGTGGTCTACAACCCGAGCGGGAAACCCTACACCGCCGAAGAGCTGGCCGCGTTGATCCCCGGCTTTGACGCCGTTATCGCCGGGCTGGATCGTTTCGACCGGCAGGTGATTGCCCGCGCCGATTGCCTGCGGGTGATCGCCCGGTACGGCACGGGGGTAGATAACGTCGATCTCGAAGCCGCCCGCGAGAAGGGCATCATCGTCACCAACACCCCCGCCGCCAATGCCGATTCCGTCGCCGAGCTGACGGTCGGGTTGATTCTGGCGCTGGCGCGCAACATCGTCCGGGCAGACCGCGAAACCCGCGCCGGCCTCTGGCCGCGCCTGCAGGGCATCTCGGTTAATGGGAAGAGCGTGGGGCTGATCGGCTTCGGGGCCATCGGTCGGCGGGTGGCCCAAAAATTAAGCGGCCTGGGTTGCCAGGTTCTGGCCTACGACCCATACGCCGATCCCACCTCTGCCCGCGAACTGGCCCGCTTCGTCAGCCGGGAAGAGGTCATCGCCGCCGCCGATTTTCTCTCCCTGCATTGCCCGCTCACCGCACAGACGCGCGGCATGGTGGATGAAACATTTCTAAAGACGATGAAACGCGGAGCATTTCTGATCAACACCGCCCGCGGCGAGCTGGTGGATGAAGCCGCGCTGGTCGCCGCTTTGAAGGAAGGGCGCCTGCGCGGCGCCGCGCTGGATGTGTTCACCCGCCAGCCCCCGGGCGCCGACCACCCTTTGCTGGCCATGCCGCAGGTCATCGTCACCCCGCACATGGGGGCGCATTCCGATCACGCCGCAAATGCCATGGGGTGGGGCGCGTTGAACAACTGCCTGGCCGTGCTGCGCGGCGAAGAACCTGAGAACCGCGTGGTGTAAGCCACCTCAACCAGAGAACCCTGCTACAGGAAGGATCATCCGATGAGCTCTCAACCCTATCCCATCGTAACCAAAACCCA
>CAZDPQ010000190.1:0-4259 GCA_964507305.1 uncultured Oscillospiraceae bacterium | reverse complement strand
GAGCAAGCGATGATGCCGCAGAGCCGTCGGCCCGGCTGCCGTCCGGCGTGACGGACACAGAGGCGGAAGATGGTCCGGAAAGTGCTCCGGAAGATGATCCGGAAATGGTCGGAGACGGCGCGGAAACGATATGCTCGAAGAAATCGTTCTTCAGGATATCGGGGCCGACGGCAGAATAATACAGTCCGAACAGCCGGCAGTCATTCGGCCCTTCGATCCGGACGCGGAATTTGAAGACATGCTGCGAGACGTCCTGGTCGTAGGCAAGCTTGGCGATCTCCCAGGCGGTTTTGCCTCCGAACGCGGCGAGCGGCCGGAGCCAGTCCATGACGACCGTGTTTTGGCCATACAGATGCAGATAGCATTTCCGGACTTCCCAGGTCCCGTATGTTTCCGCGCTGTCCGGATATTCGGACGGATCCCCCGAAAGGCGCAGGGCTTCGGTGAGTGTCCTCGCATTCATGATGTGCATCCCGTGTCCGTACTCGCCGTCCAGGTCGTGACCGACCACGACGTCCGGCTTGAACCGGCGGAGAAGCAGGACCTGATACGCAAGGACTTCCGGTTCGGAATACACCTTCTTCGCGGTTTCGTAATCACCTGCATAACGGTCAGGAAAATCCGAGATCGCCGGATAATTCCGCACGCCGGAGATCCACAGCCCCGCGAGCAGCTCCCTTGTGCGCAGGATCCCGTGGTTGATGAGGTATGAGACCTGCACCTTCATCTTTCGTTCGCCCGCATAGGTCGGGATCGTGCCGCCGAAATACAGGAATTCGTCATCCGCGTGGGTCGACAGGACCAGAAGGTCCGCCTTCTCCAGCGGAGGATCCCATCGCTGCACGGATCCCGGCGGCTCTCCCGCGGATAGAACCGTGATTTCCGATATCGAAAACGGCTTTCCTCCGGACCGGATCGCGATCCGGATTTTCCGGCAGACGGAACGGGCCGGGGCATACTCGTTGACAAAGCCGTGCTGCCCGTAAAGCAGCGGGGAGCCGTACTCCGTTCGTCCGAACGACGCGAGTTCCCAGCTTCCGGGTAGTTTTTCCCACTGGATATACACGGCGCGGATCCCGAGCGCGGATTCGATCGTGATCGACGCATCGCCCGATGCTTTCCACGCGGTGTTCAGGGAACGGTCGGTCAGGGCAGCCCGGTCCTCCGGGTCCGCGGAAACGGTGATGAAGCAGGAGGCGGTGATGTCGCGCGCGGTTTCCGCAGGCGAGGCGGCCGCGAATGATGCGCTCCCGCGGATCCCGCCGGGACATCCCGCCAGGATCGCGCCGGCCAGGATGGCTGCCGCTGCGGCCCGTGCGGCAACCGGAAAGCGGCGCGCGGGTGTCACTGGATGCTCAAATCCGCGAGAAGCCATTTTTCCCCCGACTTCAACAGGTAAAGATTGTATTTGATATCGTAATCGTACCGCTTGTCTTTTTTATACACATAATAGTCCATCGCGATCCCGACTCTGTAATGGCTGTCGTCATACCGCTCCAATCCGAAATACCGGATGTTTTCGAACCCGTATGACTCATGGCCGGTGAACCATCCGTTGTAGAATTCAAGCAGATTGTCGTAAAACAGCGAGTTTTTATAAAGATACGGAGAAAGTTTTGAAAAAGAGACATCCTTCGCGATGAATTCGGAATAGGTCTTCGTGATCTCGAGCGCGGCGGCCTTGAGCGCGTCCGCCCGGCTGTCCGGGATCGGGGCATGGGCCATATAGACCGGCGCTCCGACGGCATCGTCCGTCAGCTCCACTTCGCAGGGAGTGCCGTCCGCATCCGCGGCCGTGACCGACGTCACCGCGATCACACCGTCGACGCGCCAGGCGCGTACGGCAATCGTGCTTTTTTCATCCTTGACATTTTTATAGGGATCCAATGTGAAGCCGGGATCGTCCAGCAGGTATTCGTCTCCGACGGGTTGCCCGTTCAGGGTGACCGTCACGCCGGGGACCGAGCGGATCGTAACGCTCTGCGCCGGGAAAGGGTCGGCCGTCGAGATTTTCCATGTGTCGAACAGGAACAGGCGTTTCGCGCCGGTTTTCGTCAGGCGGAACTTCTGCGCGGGCTTTTTGTTGATGCTGAGGTCGAAAAACACGTCCCGTTCGGTCCGCTGCAACTTGCGCTCCACATAGACGTAGGTCTTGACTGTGCTGCCGTAATAGGTCTTGAAAAACGCCGCGTACTCGTCCGGTCCGTTGAAAGAGGTCCCGCTGATGCCGAGCATCTCCAGTGCAGCGGCATAATCCCGGTCGCCGACCGCTTTGACGTATTTCTCCAGTTCCACGGAAGGCGAATAGTATTCGATGCCGTAAAGGAATTTTGAAAAGGCGAACAGGATGCCGGCCACGATCAGCAGCGGGATCGCGAAGGCCAGGAACCATCCGGTGCGGAATCGTCTCTTCGCGGGCGCGCCGGCGGGGTCGCGGACAAGGCGGTGCTTCACGGGGCGTCCTCCTTTTTCACGATGATCGCGCTCGGCGTCCTGCGCGGGCCGTACAGGGACACGCAGGTGTTGATGATCTTGTCTTCATACACCATGACCGTGGAGGAGCCGCCGTCCAGGTTGGCGGCATTGTAGGCTCCGTACTCCAGCATGATGTCGATCAGGTCGGTATACAGCGCGCCGAGGCTCGAAGGCTGACGGCCGTCGACCACGAGCAGCAGAACCGCGCCGTCCTTGCGCTGGCCGATCGCCGTCCGGGGGTTCAGCCCGCCGCCGGTCCCGAGCGCCTGCGCCGGGACGCCGTTCATGATCAGGAACGGCCCGAAGCTGATCGCCTCCTGGATCCCCTGGTCAAGGGCATTCTGCCCGGTCAT
Organism: uncultured Oscillospiraceae bacterium; assembly: GCA_964507305.1. GTDB lineage: Bacteria > Bacillota > Clostridia > Saccharofermentanales > UBA5734 > JAQVYV01. The sequence continues at coordinate 1,431 of CAZDPQ010000190.1, read as the reverse complement.
GTTGCCCAGGGTCAGGACATGCTCCCTGTTGAACCCGATCACATTGTACTTGGCCGTCAGCGAGCCGTACTTGATCTTCCCCTGCTGGATGATGAGCCCGTCCGGCGTCCCCCCGTCGCCCTTGCCCCCGTAGTCGAGGAACCCTCCGCCGTTGATGCCGGCGACTGCGCCGTTGGCGATGATGATCTCATGGGTCCGCTGGCCGAGGCCCGCTCCGAACTTCGGGATCGTCGCCACCGCGATGCGGGACGGATCGCGCACGATCATCAATTTGCCCTTGTATGTGCTCCCCTCGATGTCGATGATCTCGATCGAATCCATGTCGTCGGGGCTCAGGGTGGGAATGTTGATCTCGCCGGTGTCGGTCTGCTCATCCTCGAAATCCGCGACCGTGTTGCGGCTGCGGATCGCTTCGATCTCTTCGTCGCTCAGATACATCCTGGCCATGAACTTCGCGGCGCTGGTCTCCATGACGGTGTTGACGAAAAGCGCTTCCGTCCTGGGGTACGGGCCGTAGAAGATCATCGTCAGCGCCCCGAAAAAAAGAATCGCGATGCAAAGCAGAAATATGGACAGCCCGGCGGCGGCGCGGGCCAGTGCCCGGAGTGCCGGCCGCTTCGTGCCGCGGCCGCGGGAGCGTCCTTTCGCCTGCCTGTCGCCCGGGTCAGGCCGGGGCTGGTTTTCAGCGTATACCGTGTGCTTTTTCATATTCCTTCGTTCCTCAGTCCTTTGATGCGTCCGCCCTGCCCTCGCTGAAGACCCATTCCTTCTGGACCTGGAACCCGATCAGGAACAGGACCAGATCCACGAATACCTTGACGGCAGTCGGATGGATCGAGAGCAGACGGGTCAGGACATAGACGCCGCCCATGGAGAGCAGCATCAGCGCCGCTGCGAGCGCATAATACCGGATGATCGGCCGGGCTCCTTTCTTCCGGAGCCTGAAGACGAAATAGCGGTTGGCGAAGTAGTTGAACAGCGAGGATATCACGCGGGCCGCGACCGTCGCGAAAGCGACCCGGGGACCGAGCGAAGTCCCGGACAAAAGGGCGATCAGGGCTGTGAAGACCGCCAGGTCGAGCAGGCAGGAGATGATCGAAGCGGACAGGAACTTGAAGATGAGGCTGTAGATCCGGACGGAGTCCAGGAACGGCCTGAAATGCGACGTGGCGTTCCCGTTGATGTACACGGTGCGGATCAGGGTCTCCCGGATCGGGACGGACCGGCGTTTCGTCTCGATCAGCATGTTCGTCTCGTATTCGAACCGCTCTCCGGGCAGATCCAGGAAAAGGTCCATCAGGCTGCGCGACAGGGCGCGGAGACCGGTCTGGGTGTCGGAGATCCGGATCCCGCACAGGGCGTTGAACACCCAGACCGTGATGCCGTTGCCCATGCGGTTCCGCCACGGGACATTGTCCTGGCTGAAGTCCC
>CAZDPQ010000189.1:0-4324 GCA_964507305.1 uncultured Oscillospiraceae bacterium | reverse complement strand
CGATGAGGACCGAGATCCCGCCGGCTGATAGCTCCCGCGCAAAATCGACCAGGGACGGAGCCGGATCAAAAAGCGGCAGGATGACGGCGCTCCTGATTCCGCTGGTTTTTTTGCTGTCGGAAGGTTCTTTCATCAAGATGCCGCCCGTGCCCTTCAAACTGTAATGCAAGCCGCGGAACCGCCTGTATCAGCCGATAAGCGGCATCCCGGGCAACCTTCAAATGATAGTTCAAGTATATCAGAACACCGCCTTTTATCAAGTTGCTTTTCCGCGCAGCCGGAATATCCTATTCCCGGCAATCAGCAATATCCGCACGAATCTGGTATCATTGGCATTAAATGGACATAGATCGGACGGCATATGGTGACCGGACGGCGGAGCCGGCCAGACGCGGAGTGAAACGGATTATGGATCGGCAGGATGAAAAGGTGCGGATGGCGCTTGAATTTTCCGGATGTGTACAGGGTGTGGGATTCCGTTATCGGATGTGCCAGGCGGCGCGTAAATTCAATCTGACCGGCTGGGTGCGCAACGAGCCGGATGGCCGCGTGACGGCGGAGGTCCAGGGATCGCGCCGGGCGATCGACGCCATGCTGGGCATGGTCGGGAGCAGCCCGTATATCGTCATGGATCGCGTGAAGTCGGAGGAATTGCCGCTGCGGCCGGAGGAGCATTTCTTCGATATCCGGGAATAGCCGGACACGGGGCCGGATCAGGAGTCGCTGCCGAATGAATTTTCGATGGAAAGGTTGAGCGTTTCGACCCAGTGCCCCGAAGCCACGACGGCGGCCCCCTGGGCGACCGCGTTGTCGCCGAGCTGCGAGAAGATCAGGTTGGTGCTGATGCGGCCGTATACATGGTCATCCAGCGCTTTTTTCATCTCATCGAAGAAAAGATCGCGGTATTTGGTCAGATCCCCGTAGAGAACGACCGATTCGGGATTCAGAACATTCACGACGCAGCTCAGGGCCATCCCTAGATGTTCGCCGAGCTGTGAAAAAAGGCCGCGGCAGAGCTCGTCGCCCTGCTGGGCCGCGCGTGCCAGACTCCTGCAGCGGAAACTCCGGACGTCGGAAAGGTTGGCGGACGTTGTCTTGCCCTGGTTGACCAGCTCCACGAAGCGGTGGACCAGCCCATTGCCGGATGCGAACTCCTCAAGGCAGCCGCGCTTGCCGCACACGCACAGCGGCCCGTCCTTCTGGACCGGGATGTGGCCGAACTCGCCGGCCATCCCCTTGTCGCCGAGATAAAGCTGGCCGTCGATCATCAGAGACATGCCGATGCCGTTGTCGATGCGGATCAGCAGGGCATTGCGGGTGCTGCTGTGGTGAAAGGTCCCGAACATCCGTTCCGCGATCATCAGGCAGTTGGGGTCATGCATCAGAAACGTTGGAAGCTTGAAACGCTCCTCGACGATTTTTTTCATCGGGACATTGCTCCAGTTGTGGATCTGGGGAAGGTAGACAGATACGCCGTCCTCGACATTGACGATGCCCTGCACGGCAAGGCCGATGCCGAAAATCCGGCAGCGGGGGAATTCCTTGAGGATGATCTCGTCCAGCAGCGACAGGACGGTATCCATGACGCAATGGTAATCAAGGCGCGCGATCAGGCGGAACCATTCCTTGATGATCCGGCCTTTCAGGTCGGTCACAACGCCATAGATGCCGTTGAGGTTCAGGTCGATCCCGATGACATAATTGTCATCCCGGTTGACGTCGAGCTCGTCCGGCTTCCGACCCTTCGATGTGACCTGCTTGCCGGTCGCGATGACAAGCCGGTTCTCGATCAGGAGGCTCGAGAGAGAGGAAACGGCGCCCCAGCTCAGACCGGTGAGCTTTTGCAGTTCGCGCTTGGAGACCGGCCCATTGTCGATGATGGTCGAAAGGATCATTTTGATGTTGTTCTGGCGGATCTGGGAGCTGTTCTGTGCATTGACCATGGCGGTTCCTCCGTGCTCAGTAGGTGTTTTCGTATCGCATTTTCCCGTAAAGAGCGGCTCCGATCAGGACCTGCCGGCCGTCGAAGCCGGATACGGCGATCCTCGGGGTCCTGCCCGGCACCGCCTGGATATAGCGGTCCACTGCGCGGGTGAGATGGGGCTCGATGAAATCGTAGTCCTTCGTGACGCTGCCGCCGAGAACGATGATGTCGGGATCCAGGATCTGATAGACCGAGGCGATCGCATATCCCAGATGGTCCGCGGCCTCTCCGATGACAGCCGTGCATTCCGCGGAACCCTGCCGGGCGAGAGCGAAGGCCTCTTTCGCGTCGACACTGCGGCCGAGCTTCTCCGAAGCCAGCCGGGCAATGGATGTGCCGGACGCGTACATCTCGAGGCAGCCTTTGCCTCCGCAGGGGCAGTCCAGTCCACCGCGCACGGCCTTGAGGTGACCGAGTTCTCCGGCCGCGAACGCCCCGCCGTCGATGATCCGTCCGTTCACCGCGATGCCGCAGCCGATCCCGGTGCTGATGGTGATATAGACCACATTCCGGTATCCTCTGCCCGCGCCGATCAGGCTTTCGCACAGCGCGGCGGCATTCGTGTCATTCTCGAGCCAGGCCGGGAGCTTCAGGGCTTCCTTCAGGTAATCCAGGACCGGTTCATCGCGGAATCCCATGGTCGGGATGTGGACGATCCTCCCGCTGGCAAGATCCAGAGGGCCCGGGCTGGCGATGCCGACCGACAGGATATCCTCCGGAGTGAGTCCGTTGTTGTGCAGAAGCTGGTGGAAAATGCGGCCGATCCGCTGCGTCAGCAGCCGGCAGCCATTCTGCGGGAGGGAGGGCATGGTAGCATGATCCACAAGCCTGTCCGTCCGGTCGAGAAGCCCGAGGGAGGTCTTGGTACCGCCGATATCGATGCCGAGATAAAACTGTTCCATCCGTGCCGTACCTTTCGTTATGCTACGCGAAACTCATCCGCATCAAGACAATGCCGCCGCTTCCGCCCTTTCGCCGCAGCTGCCCGCGGCCGGCCTGTGCCCGTACGGATGGAACGGGATGGAATGTTTGTCGGGACTGATAGTATAAATGTATGACAAAATGCGTTGCTGAGTTCATTCTACAAGCGTTTCACACCTCTGTCAAGCTGACGCGGTTCCCGTGGGAACCGCATAATCCGCATCATTTTCACGGGCTGCTGTACAAAATCGGCAGCAAGGCTTATGATGTATTATTATATCATAAAAAAACAGATGTTATACCGAAAAACCAGATAGAAGATCATGGCAATAGCTGAAACATACAATAATATTCAGACTATGTCAATTCAATATTGACATATGGCTATACATGATGTAATATATATATCAAGAGAAAATAATATCGCAAATCATTCGGCACAAACCATTTTTGATGAGGTTGATCGGAGTGAAAAGCAGCGGGTCGAAAAAAATGGGGCTGTGCGCGTTCGCGGTTTTTTTACTACTCCTGCTACCGGCGGGCGTCCGGCAGAAAGCGGTCTTTTCCATGGAAAACACGTTGAAAGGCAATCCCGCCGTCATGGATGTCACCCTTCTGGGCGCGGTTCCGGATGACGGAGCGGACGACACGGCCGCCTTCGCGATCGCGAGCCGGTCGGGTGCGGGTGTCTATGTGCCGGAAGGCGAATTCATCATCAGCGACACGATTTCCCTTTTCAACAATGATCTTACCGGCGCGGGCAGCGGCAAAACGATCCTGACCGCACGGATCGAGGATCCTGCCAAACCCATCATCGCCTGCGGGAGAAGCGTGAGCGTTTCCGGACTGACGGTGCGGTATGAACAGGGCCTTGTGACCGGCAGCGAAATCAGCGGTCAGCGCGTCGGCATCAGCTGCGGATACAACCAGCACGGCCTTGAGCGCGGCAGTTCGATCACGGACATCCGGATGGAGAATATGGGAACGGGCTTTTTCGCCAAACGCTCGCCCGGGGGAGACGAATCGACGACCTGTTTTTCCGTGCTGCTGTCCGACCTTTGCGTGACCGATTTCAGCTACCGGGGCCTGGATATGTCGTGCAGCCGGACGGGCAACATCTACCGGAACATCACGCTCTCGTCCGATTATGAGAACGTCAACTGCATGCTGTTCCTGGGCGGGGAAGAGACCGAATGCTTCCTCGAGAACATCCTTCTCGAGAACACATCGGCCAGGACGCCGCTGAAGCTGGACGGTTCCCACGGGTTCGTGTTCCGGGATGTCACGCTGCGCGGCGTGTCCGCGAAGGATGGCGGGGATGATTGCCTGGTATACCTGCGCGATTCGACCGGTACGATCGGGACGATCGACTTCGACCGGTGCAGCCTTCTGGAAGGGCAGTCCCTTTTTTCGGTGGGG
>CAZDPQ010000188.1:0-4331 GCA_964507305.1 uncultured Oscillospiraceae bacterium | reverse complement strand
GTACCTGTGCCGAGCGCGATATACCGAAGCAGATCGGCGCTCACTCCAAGCGGAGAGCCGGTCAACCTTGAGCTAAAGTAGTAATTGACGATAACGTTGTAGGCATATGCCTTTTGCTTGAGCTCACCGGTCGCGGCATCTACGACTTCAATTTCAAATTTGTTGTGCAGAAGCACTTTTTCTTTTGCCTGCATATATGAAAACCTCCTATTAAATCGGCAAGGTGGATACCGGCTTCAGTTCCATGCTTGCCGCCGATATTGCAATGGCAACCGTGCTCGGTTCGTCGAACAGACTCGTAAACACCGCGTCGTCAATCCACATTCTTGCATTAAGCGTAGAAACCGTAATGGTATCATGAGCGTAAGCATCGTGACGAATAGTTTCTGCCGAGGCGACATAGGTCAATGCCGGTAAAAACCAGCGCTGCTCATGGTGCTTGTAATACCACAGACGCCGGTGCGTTGGAAGCGTAACCGTGACCTCCAGCGTCCTGCGGATATCCGCGCTCGTGTATAAAACGAAAGCCTGCAGCGCGGCGTCGTAGTCGCAAGACGCCACGGTGACGCCACTCACCGACAGCTTGCAGCCCTCCAGAAAGGAAGCGTCCGGCGTTCCATAAACAGGGCGGCTCACAAACACCTTGAAGCCATAGCAGGCGAAGCCCTCGTCGCGATTCAGCTTTTCTATTCCGGTGACTTCAAGCTCGCCGCTGTCCGCCGTATCGATGATTCCGTAGGGCAAAAGCGCTGCAACTCCCGTCGTTTCCGTTGTGCTTCCGTATTTTCGTGTAATATCCGGCAGCGACATTCTCGCGTTAGCCGTGTTGATATGCATGGACTCCGGGCGGACACTCATTCCGGCATAGTTGCGATGCGTCAGTGTCAGCAGCATATTGCCGTTGTTCTGTGTGAGAAAGCCGATGCGGAAGTCGTTGGTACGGATAACCGAAAGCGTTGTATTGCCTGTGCCGAGCGTCGTCACCTCGTGTTCCGTCTCCCAGATATAGGAGCCGTCCGACTGGCAGCAGAGCGCGCGATAGAACACCGCACCGTCCTTGAGATAGCCAATAATCAGCCCTTGGTCGAGGTCGATATCCACGCTCGATTGCCAGCCCTTGCAGGCGGATATCTGTGATACGCCTGTTGCCAGAAGCGCCCGCGTAGAATCGTCTCGCCAATACTGCACATAGAGATTCCCGTCGCGGACAAAGAAGATATATGGGAACTCGTCGGTTTCGAGATAGTACCATTCCTCGGCTGCATTCATCTTCCATGTGCCGCCAAATTCCAGAGCCACATCGGAGGCCGCGCCGAACACAAATTGCTGCTCCCATTTGAAGTCGAAACCCGCCGGGAACTTGCGCATATACATGGTAGCAATTCCATCGTCCAGACAGAGAGCATAAGCGAGCGCGAGGTCTTTATCTCCAGACATCTGCCGAACGGCGACATCTCCAAGCGCCGGAGCAATGTCCTCGTGGATAGGCTCCGACAGCAAAGAATTGACCGAGGTCTGCGTCGCCACGACGCGGAGCCTTGCCATGCTGTCGGTACTTTCCACCTTGAACTGATTTTTCAGCTTTTCCTTCAGTGCGGCAGGAATACTTCTCATGGTTCGCTCACCTCGCTTACAGCGGCAAGGGTGGCTTCAACCTTGTACCAGTCCGCTGCGAGATATTCAAAGTCATCAAGCTCCACGATCCTGCCGGAGTAAACGCCCTGCTTGACGGAACATTCCAACAGCGGAACGCTATCCTCCGCGTTCATCAGCAGGGCTTTTCCGGCTTCGTCAACATAGAGCGTCAGCTCGTAATGCACAGTCGGAGCGCCAAAACGGACGAGATATTCCGTACCGTCCAGCGCCGTCTGCACCGTGCGAATAACCTCCTGCGTTTTTCGGAACGACACGAAGCGCGTGATGAGCGTGTTCGTGTCGGCGTTTTTCAGATAACTCATACGCGCACCTCCTGTCTGAGCTGGTTGATAATGATGTCTACGACCGACGCCATCTCGCCCTCGGAATTGATACCCTCTACACGGATGACCCCAGTGTGCTCTACGGTTTTCTTCACATCGACGACGCTGTCGTTCGCAACCTTGCCGAGGTCTGTGTCCACATTCAGCTTGAAATCGGTAGGCAGTGCGGTTTCCATATCTCCCGCGAGGTCTTTCATCGCGCCATCAATGTCCTTCGCCATATCGGTCACTGCGCTTACCGCGTCTTTGCCGTTGCTGTCGATAGACCCGGCAAGCCCCTCGACCATCATTTTGCCGACCCAGCCCATCTCCTCGGAAGGAGAAGCTATGCCGAAGAAATCACAGATGCCGTCCCAGATGGAGGATATCCAGCCGGATACCTTATCCCAGAGCCATGAGGCAAGCGACTGGATGCCTTGCCACAAGCCGGATACGATGTTCTTGCCGATTTCAAAGACCGCGCCGACTGCGGAGCCAATCCCCTGTACGATGGCGGTGATAATTTGCGGCAGAGCCGCCACGAGCTGAGGTATTGCTTTGATAAGTCCGACCGCAAGCTGCACGATGAGCTCGATGCCCATTTCGATAATAGCGGGCAGGTTGTCTGTGATGAAGTTGATAATGGTGGTGATAATTTCGGGCAGAGCCGCTACCAGCTCCGGCAGCGCATTCAAAAGTCCCTGCGCCAAGCCCTTTATGATTTCAAACGCGGCTTCGAGGATTTTATCCATGTTATCCAGCAGCGTCTGCACAATGAGAATTACCGCTTCTACGATGGACGGTATCAGCTCTGGCAGAGCGTCCGCGATCCCCGTCGCCAGCGTGACAATCATGTTGATTGCCGCTTCAACGATAGCGGGCAGATTGTCGATGATGCCCTGTACCAGCGTCATCACGAGCTGCAATGCGCCCTCTGTAATAGCGGGCAACGCGTCAATCAACCCCTCCAGCAGCGTCATTACGATGGTAGAGGCACACTCGACGATGGTCGGCAGGTTTTCAACGATGGCATTCACAATAGCCATGACGATGTCCATGCCCACCTGAATGATTTTCGGCAGGTGTTCCATAATCATATCTACCAACCCGCCGACCGTGTTGCCAATTACCTCGCTTATCTTTCCAAAGTCGTCACCGGCTTCGACCAGCCCGGAGGTGAACTCACCGAGCAGCTTCGTGCCATCGTCCGCGAGGTCTTGAAGCTGCGGCAGTAGGACTGTACCCATAACACGCTTAGCGGCTTCCGAGCCTTGCTTCAAACGCTGAACGGAATCGTCAAAAGCGCCAAGCTTCGCGATAGTTTCTTCCGAGAGCACCGCGCCCATGCGCTTTGCTTCATCAGTCAGCGCCGCAATGCCTTCTGAGCCTTGTGCAATAAGGGGATTCAGGTCTTGTGCTGATTTGCCGAATAGCTGCATGGCGAGAGCGTCACGTTCGGTTTCATTCGATATGCCGCCAAGCGCGTCAATGACCTCCCAATACACATCTTCGCTGTCGCGGAGATTGCCGTTGGCATCGGTAACCGACACGCCGAGCTGTGCGTAGGCATCCGCATATTTTGCGGAGCCGTCTGCGGCGCTTGCCATTGACTTGACGTTCTTCGCCATTGAGCCGGTAAGCGTATCCAGCGACACGTCCACAAGGTCGGCGGCGTAGGAGTAGGCTTGCAGGCTTTCCACGCTCATGCCGGTAACGGTTGACTGCGTAAGCATTTCATCGGCATAGGCTGCGGCTTCCACTGTCATATCCACAAGTGCCTTGCCAGCTGCGACAGTAGCCGTACCGATGGCGGCCAGAGCAACACCCATAGCCGCGCCGACGCCCTTGAGGACAGAGCCGAGCTTGCTGAATTTGCCGCCGGACTTTTCAGCCTGATCGCCGGTCTGGTCGAGCTCGTCACCCAGCTTACCCGTCTGCTTCGCGGTTTCTGCGGCTTCATCGCCCATGCCGTCGATGGCCTTTTCATTGTCCTTAAGCTCGCGCTCCATGCCGTTCAGCTCTGCTTCGGCATTATTAAGTGCAACAACCCATTGCTGGGTGCGGCGGTCATTCTCACCGAAGGAGTCAGAGGCGTTTTCCAGAGCCTTGCGCAGCGTTTCGATTTTTTCCTTCTGCGCGTCGATTTGCTTGGTCAGTACCTCATTTTTCGAGGTGAGGGATTCCACGCTCTGCTCGTTTTTGTCAAACTGGGAGGTGGCGAGCTTCATCTCGCTGCCGAGAACCTTAAACTGTGAATTGATGTCCGCAAGTGCCTTTTTAAACTCTTTCTCGCCCTCGACGCCAATCTTCAGACCGAAATTATCTGCCATAGCTCACCACCTCCTTAAATCCCGCCGGGAATGATTTCGTCAA
>CAZDPQ010000187.1:0-4348 GCA_964507305.1 uncultured Oscillospiraceae bacterium | reverse complement strand
GCGGTAGGTGATGGCAAACCAGTCCGCTAAAAACGGAAACTCACTTGATTTCACAGGCTCCATCTTAATAGGGGCAGGGCGCTAATGCAATACCAGTAGAAAAGTTGTGGGTGAATTGTAATTTTTAACCGGGGAATCGGTGAGTTGTCGTAAGGAAGGCTTCCGTGTACAATACGCGTGGGATTCATCCTGAGAGGCGGGAAGAGCGGATTTTTCTATTTGGGAGGTTAATTTATGGAAATTCATCTTGTTCCCATTGAGAAACCGGAAGCCATCAACTTCATCCTCGGGCAGTCGCACTTCATAAAAACCGTTGAAGATCTGCACGAAGCACTGGTATCCAGTGTGCCGGGGATTCAATTCGGGCTGGCCTTTTGCGAGGCTTCCGGGAAACGCTTGATTCGCTGGAGTGGAACCAACCAAGAAATGATCGCCCTGGCCCAGAAAAATGCCCGGGCTATTGGAGCTGGACACAGCTTTATTCTTTTCCTGGGTGAGGGGTTTTACCCCCTGAACGTCTTAAAAGCTGTGCAAAATGTACCGGAGGTCTGCCGTATCTTTTGTGCCACGGCCAACCCAACCTCGGTGATTGTGGCTCAGGAAGGGGAGGGGCGTGGAATCCTGGGCGTTATCGATGGGTTCAGCCCTCTGGGGATTGAAGGTGAGGAAGATATTGCCTGGCGCAAGGGTTTCCTGAGGGCAATTGGCTATAAGGCGTGAACAGGGGATAACAGCTGTAAAACGTGCAAGAAAATAGGGGCTTCTATTGTGGTGCCGATTCGGGTATACTGATTCTATCTACTACGGTAAAAACGGGGGTGTGCACGGGAACCGATTCACCACATTCGACGTCCAATCTACTGGAGCGATCTCTGTCGCCCGGTTGCACCTTGAGGAGTAGTGGATGAAGAAACTTTTCCTGATCTTTTTCGTACCGCTCTGGCTGGCGGGATGTGTGTTGCCCTCCAGTGGGGCCAGGCCAACCGAAGCACAACCGACCCTCTCGGACGCCGAGATGCAAACTCAGCTGGCCATGATGCTTACGGCCATGCCCACCGCGACCGAGAGTCTTCCCCTGCCTCCCACCAGCACCCCGGAATCGTTGCTGGTAACAGCCACGAGCGAGGCGTCCTTCCCGACCGAAACTCCACCCCCCTCACCAACCTCGGAGCCGGAGACGGCTCAGCCAACCCCGACCTTTACCGCCACACCGCCGCCAGCCACGGCTACGCCGGGCCCGGTTTTCACCGTGGTTCCGGGTGATCCCCGGGGACGGCTGGGAAGCCCCACTTCAACTGACCCGATGAATGATGCCACTGCCTGGGTTTGGCCAACCGGGGCGAATGATTTCACCTCAGTCAGTTTTTCGGGGGGATTTCTTAATCTTACAGCGCTTACCGATAAACTGGGATGGCGGCTGGCCAACCCCGAAGGTACTGAGCTGGGCAACCTTTACCTGGAGGCAACTTTTAAAACCTCGGGATGCAGTGGGAGCGATCAGTATGGATTGATCGCCCGGGTGCCTGTGCTCAAGGATGCTGATCGCGGCTACCTCTTCGCCTTTACCTGTGATGGACGCTATTCACTGCGAAAGTGGGATGGTACGGAGGGGGCCAGGGGCACAATGACCCGTCTTAAGGATTGGACCAAATCAGAGGCTATCCTGGCTGGCTCTAACCAGGTCAACCGTATGGGTTTGTTAATGGTCGGGAGCAAGCTGGTGATGTATGCGAACGGACAACTCCTTGGCGAGGTGACCGATGGCACCTGGACGAGTGGTTACTTCGGAGTGTTTGTGGGCGCCGGGCCTACGGAAAAATTCCTGATCCAGGTCGATGAGATGTCGTATTGGAAAAATCCTGCACCATGATTACCGGGAGGTGGGAGCCCCTGACCCCCTCGAATCGATCCCCCGCCAGAGAAAATGGCGGGGGATTCATTTATCGAGTCGATTGGTGGGGATAAATGGGGTTACTGGAGATAATCCAGCGGGTTGACAAACGCGCCCATGTACCGGATTTCGAAGTGCAGGTGAGGGCCGGTGCTGTTTCCGGTGCTACCGGCGTAGGCAATCACCTGTCCCTTGGAAACGTTAGCGCCGCACCGTGTCAGAATCTGGCTGTTGTGCGCATAGAGGGTATGGAAGCCATTGCCATGATCAATCATCACCATCAATCCGTAGCCACCTCCGATGGGTCCGGCGTAGACCACCACGCCGCTATCTGCCGCATAGACGGGGGCTCCGGTGGCGGCGGCTATGTCGATTCCAAGGTGCCCGGACCAGAAGGTATTGCCGGAAATGGAATGATTATCGGTGGGCCACATGAAGTAGCCGGTACCGTAAGCCGAGGCGCCACTGGTATCGCAGGCGGCGTTGATGGTTTTGTTGGCTCCGGCGTTGGCACGCCAGATGGTGGGCACCACCCAGGAGCGCATTTCGCGCTGACCGCCGGGAATCATAATTTCCTTCCCGGGCACCAGTTTGGGGTCGGCGATGTCAATATGGTTCCCTGGCCAGCTGATGATGTCTTCGGGCTGGGCCTTGAACTGCCGGGCAACGCTTTCCACTGTGTCGCCCTCTTTGACGGTGTAAAGCACGCCATCGGTGGCGGGGATTTTTAATTCCTGACCAATCGAAAGCATGTTGGGGTTGTCATTGAGCAGGTCGTAGTTGGCCCACAGCACTGTTTCGGGCTTGAGCTTGTAAGCCTGGGCGATACTGAACACCGAATCACCGGCCTCAACGGTGTATTTCTCTGCCGAGGTGCGCGGGCGATCGGGAATGATGGTGTGCAGGGAAGTGTTGCGAGCCACGGCCTGCACGGGCAGGGCAAAAGTCAGGTCGGGGAGTGGGGCGCTGTTTCCGGCGTCGGGGGGAATGATCTCGGAAAGCCGGGAGCGTGTTTCGGAAGACTCTTGAGCGGCCTGCACCACACCGGCACGCAGGGCAATCACATACCCAAGCCAGCTTAGCATGAGGAAAGCTCCAACCCAGGCCAGAATAACCCAGGGGAGACCAGGATGAGAGGCTACGGCTTTTTTCTCTACCTGTGGGGTGGAGGATGCCGCACTGGTTTTACGAATCACATATCCTCCGTGAGATTTTCCAGGAATTCCAGGTTGTTGCGGGTGCGCATCATGCGCTGCAGAATGGCCTCGGTGGCCACCGCAGGATCCATCCCGGCGCCCTGGGGTGGAGTACCGACCATCTGAAGGTACATGCGCCGCATCAACCAGACGCGCTGGAGAATATCCGGGCCGAGGAGGAGGTCTTCACGGCGGGTAGAGGAGCGCTCGATGTCGATGGCGGGGAAAATCCGCCGTTCCTGGAGCCGCCTTGAAAGGTGCAACTCCATGTTACCGGTACCTTTAAATTCTTCGTAGACCACATCGTCCAGCCGGGAACCGGTATCTACCAGGGCAGTGGCGATGATGGTGAGGGAACCGCCTTCTTCCAGGTTGCGCGCCGCGCCAAAAAAGCGTTTGGGCGGATAAAGCGCTGATGGATCCATGCCGCCTGAGAGGGTGCGCCCGGAGGGGTTGACCACCAGGTTATAAGCGCGCGCCAGCCGGGTGAGCGAGTCCATCAAAATGACCACATCGCGGCCCACTTCCACCAGGCGTTTGGCACGTTCAAGGGTGATCTCGGCAGTGCGGACGTGGCTGGTGACCGGTTCATCGAAAGTTGAAGCCACCACCTCGCCGTCTACCGAGCGATCCATATCGGTTACTTCTTCAGGACGTTCGCCAATGAGGGCGATGATGAGATGAACATCGGGATAATTTTGTGAGATGGCGTTTGCCACCTGCTTCAGGATGGTGGTTTTCCCGGCCTTGGGGGGAGAGACGATCATCCCGCGCTGTCCGCGCCCTATGGGGGCGATCAGGTTGATCATGCGGGTGGCGAGGATGGATCGATCGGTCTCAAGGTCAAAGCGTTTGTTGGGGAAAATGGGGGTCAGCTCATCAAAGTTAGGCCGGCGCCGGGCTTCTTCGGGGGTTAAACCGTTAATGCTTTCAACTTTGATTAAACCGTAGTGGCGCTCGGACTCGCGCGGGGGTCGAACATGACCGATGACCAGGTCGCCATTGCGCAGTTCATAGCGGCGAAGCTGGGCCTGAGAAACGTAGACATCATCGGGCCCAATGCGATAGTCGGTGCGGAGAAAACCGACCCCTTCATTCATAATCTCCAGAATCCCGCCGCGCACTTCCAATCCTTCTCGTTCGGCCTCTGCCTGCCGGATGCGCAGGATGAGGATTTCTTTTTTCAGACGGTGGGCGTTGGGAATATTTAATTCTTCCCCCATTTGACGGAGTTTCGCCAGGGGTTCGTTTTCAAGCGTCA
>CAZDPQ010000186.1:0-4392 GCA_964507305.1 uncultured Oscillospiraceae bacterium | reverse complement strand
CTCATGTTTCACAGGGCATCAGGAGCCACCCGCAAGGGTGGTTCCTCTTTGATTTCAAGGACCAGGATCATCGAAAGGATCGGACATGGCTGCGCTCCGGGGAATGAATATCAAGCTCGCGCTGATGCACAGCCTTTATTGGGTCGCGTATTGCATCCTGTTTGCCTTCATGGTCCCCCTGCTTAAAGATTGGGGGTACGGCAACACCGGGATCGGCCTGATGATGACGATCGTTCCGCTCGCGGGGATGGCGGCGCAGCCGTTGTGGGGCAGCCTGTGCGACCGGCACGGCCATTTGAAGAAAGTGTTTATCGCCGCCATGTCCGCCGGCGCGGGACTATCCCTTTTTCTTCCCGCCGGAAGGCTCGGCGCGGCTCCCGCGGTCATTCTCCTGATTCTTTTGTCCGTTACCGTCCAGGCAATGTCCCCCATGATGGATGCCTGGAGCGTCGGCCTGATCCGCGACGGACATCCGGTTCGCTACGGAGGCCCGAAAAGCCTCGGTTCCCTGGCTTACGCCGTCACGGCGGCAGGATTCGGCTTTCTGCTGGACCGGTTCGGGCCATGGGTCAGGATCCCGGCCTTCATCGCGGCGGTCCTGCTGCTGCTTGCGGTATCCGCTGCCCTTGAATCTCCTTCCCATGAAAAACACTGCGGAACGGATGCCGCCGCAGGAGCGTTCGCATCCGTATCGCTTCTGATGAAAAACCGCCGTTTCATGTTTTTCGCTCTGTCCAACGGGCTGGTCTTTCTCGCATTCGGAGCCTTGAACACCTTCTATCCGATCCTGATCAGCGATCTGGGCGGATCCAATGCCGATCTGGGCCTGGGGCTGTTTCTGATGGGAATGTTCCAGGTCCCTGCCCTGGCGCTCTATGAAACGATTTCCCGCAGATTCAAGATCAGACTGCGCGCGGCATTGCCGCTGTCCATGCTGTTTTATTCGCTGAAATGCGCTGCCGCCGCCTGGGCGCCTTCCATAACGGTCCTTCTTGCGATCCAGGTTTTTGATTTTTTCTCGTATGGCATCTATATGCCGGCAGCCATGGAATATCTCAATGCGACGGTCGACCGCAAATCAGCGGTCTCCGCCCAGATGATCTTTTCCGCCTCTTCATACGGACTCGGAGCCACCGCGGGCAGTCTCGCGGGCGGACTTCTGGCCGGCGCCATGGGCATCCGCGGCATGCTGTCGCTCATCAGCCTGGTTTCCGCTTCCGGTGTGTTCCTGATGCTGAAGGCTGTTCCGCGTGAAGAAGGGGTGCAAACCGCAAAGGAGGGTTCAGCATGTCAAGGATCGTGATCGACGGCGCCACCTTGGTATCCGGCGGGTCAGTCAAGCCCCGTCAAACGGTCGCTATTTCCGGCGGAAGGATCCTCACGGTCGGAGATAATGTCATGCAGGAGTCCGGAGACCGACTCATCAGGGCGGATGGCGGCTATCTGCTTCCGGGATTCATCGATGTGCATGTCCATGGCGGAGGCGGAAGCGATTTCATGGACGGAACACCCGCAGCTTTCGAGGAAGCCTCCATGGCGCACCTCCGGCACGGGACCACGACTCTCCTTCCGACAGCCATGGCATCTTCCGACGCCGTGCTGGAACGCTTTTTCGAAGCGTACCGGGCCGTTCGCGGAAAGGAACGGCTTCCCCGCATGCCGGGCGTGCACCTTGAAGGACCCTACCTCTCCCCGGATATGGCCGGAGCCATGCAGGTCCGGCATCTGCGGATTCCGGACCCGGAACACCTGGAACGGATCCTGCGCATGGCGCGCCATTCGATCCTCCGCTGGACAATAGCGCCCGAACTGCCGGGAGCCTGCGAGATGGGGAGATTGCTTACCCGGCGGGGGATCCTCCCTTCCGCAGGTCACAGCAACGGATACTATGAGGATCTGGTCCGCGCATGCGACAACGGGTTTGCATCCGTTACCCATCTGTACAGCAGCATGTCTACCATCCGCAGGGAAAACGGGATCCGGCGCGCGGGAATGGTGGAAGCCGCCCTGCTGCTCGATACGATCTACGCCGAGGTGATCGCAGACGGTGTGCATCTCCCCCCGGAATTGCTCCGTCTGGTGTACAAAACCAAGGGAGCCGGCCGGATCCTTGCCGTGACCGATTCCATGCGGGCCGCCTGTACGGATCTGAAGGAATCGGTCCTCGGGAGCATGGCAGATGGCCTGCGCGTCGTGATCGCAGACGGCGTGGCCAAACTGCCGGACTTCAGTTCCCTCGCCGGCAGCATCGCGACAGCCGACCGGCTGCTCCGCGTCCTCCATTTCAAGGCGGGGATCCCGCTGCAGGACGCGGCGCAAATGCTTACGTCGAATCCCGCAAGGCTGCTTCGGATGGAGAACGATATCGGGCTTATCGCTCCGGGCTGCCGTGCGGATCTGGTTATGCTGGATCAGGATTTACTGGTACAATGGGTCATGAAGGGGGGGCGCATGGTCCGCTCTCCGCGCGGAGGAAGCATGTTATGACATCCCGGAACGATCTGCCGGCCATGGAGACCCATCTGCGGTGCTTCCGCGGCGAAAGCGATTATATCCCCCTGGCAGTCAAGGCACAGGGGGATCCGCCGCCGTTTACGCTCTGGGAAGCGATGGAAGACCCCCGGTGCGCCGTGGAGAATTTTCTGGCAATCAACGGGCGGTCTCTGCAGGTCCGGTCCGACTGGAGTCCCGCGATCGAAAGCAATTTTCTCGAATCGCTTGTACCCAGCCTTTTCGGCGCACAGCTCCACCAATCGCCCGGCGGCCTGATCGAAGTCCGTCCGTTTCTGGATAGCCTCGCCGATCCCCGCGCGTGCCGCATGCCGGATCTCGGCGGAGGCCTTGCAGGAGCCGCTTTCGCTCATCTGGAATATCTCCTCGGCCATCCGGTCCCCGGTGTCCCCGTTTCCATATCCCGCTTTGCTTCGCCGCTGGACTACGCCGTCATGATGCGCGGAGGGGATTTTTACCTCGATCTCCTGACAGAACCGGAAGCGGCTGACGAATGGCTGTCCCTGATCGCCGAGACGACGATCCGGCTCATCCGCAGATTCAAGGCCATCGCGGGCGAACCGGCGGACTCTCAGATCACGGTTCGGGGATTTCATTTCCCTGGCATCCGCCTGACCGCCGACGCCATCGTCAACCTGTCTCCGGATCTGATCCGGCGATTCCTGTTTCCCCGGTTTGAGCAGTTTGCCGACGCATTCGGCAGCGTGATGCTCCATTACTGTACCCTGCCGGCTCCCGCAGGGCATGTCCTTCCCATCCTGCGGGAATGTCCGGCAGTCCGCTGCGTGGACAACTGGCAGGGCTACCGTACGTTTTTCGACGCCGGCGCTTCCGGGATGCTTCAGAACAGCATCGCGGTCTGCACGGATCTGACGGAAGAACAGGCGCGGGATCCGAACGTCTTTCTCCGCGAAGAGCCTTTCTATTCCGAAGTGCCGCGCGCGGGGGGCAGGGGCATCGCCGCGTCCTATACAGCGGACAGCATCGGGGAAGGGCAGGAAATATACAGCCGATGGCGCCGGCATTTTGAAGAAGCCGGCCAGTATCCCTGACGGGCCCGGGAGGTCGCCATGTTTGAATCAATAGCCGTAAGCAGCCTGTGCAAGGTTTTTCCGGATGAAAAGCCGCGCGACGTTCTGTCCGGGCAGGCATCCTTTTTCCGGAACGAGCCCTGGTCTTTCCAGGTTGCATACCGCTGGAGCGGGCTGGCGGCGTCGGAGATGTCCGTCATCGCGGAAACGGCTCCGGGTATGAAGGCCAGACTGTATGAAGTCGGACTGGTGCCTTCCGGATTGCCCTGCTACCCGGATCATGACGATAATGTCGTCCGAACGGATCCCGGACTTTACCCCGACCCGCTGTTTCCGCGTCCGGACGGCCTGTTCCCGCTGGTTCCCGGCGAATGGCGGTCCGTCTGGATCGAAGCCGAGCCGGATCCGCTGCATCCGGCGGGCGATCACCGGATCGTCGTGCGGATGGCGGGGCCGGATGGAGAACCGCTTGGCAGGGCGGATGCCGTTGTCCATGTCATCGGCGCGGATCTGCCGGAGCAATCGCTGATCCACACGGACTGGCTCCATGCGGATTGCATCGCTACTGCCTATGGTCTGGATATTTTCAGCGAGAAGCATTGGGAAAGGATCGGACAGTTCATCCGGTCGGCAGTCCGTCACGGGATCAATATGCTGTATACCCCGCTGTTCACGCCGCCGCTGGACACGGCTCCCGGCGGAGAGCGCCCCACCGTCCAGCTGGTTGAAATCTCCCGGTCGGACGGACGGTACGGCTTCGGTTTCAGTCGTCTTGACCGCTGGATCGACCTCGGGCTGTCCTGCGGGGTGCGCTTTTTGCTGCTCGGGAAAGGCCAGATTTAAGAGAAAC
>CAZDPQ010000185.1:0-4475 GCA_964507305.1 uncultured Oscillospiraceae bacterium | reverse complement strand
GGAAGCGGAGGCGCGGACATCGGTTCGTCATCGCCGGGGAGCGGCACGGCGGAAAGCCTCGCGGCTTCCTCGGATACGGGATCCGGCTCCGCGCCGGGGCCCGGCCGTCCGAATAACGGAGCCGTCACGGCGGTGTGGCTGACCGCGGTTTTCTGTCTTGCCGCGGGAGCGGGGGCGTTTGTCTGGATCCGGCGCCGCCGGAGAGCCGGCGGGCCATGAGGAAGCATGAACCGGCGCGGCCTGCGGATGCGATGTCTGACAGCGTGACATTGTCACTGTATTGTTGCGCTCCGGGCGGTACAATCTGCTTGTAAGTTGATAAAAAAATGGGCGGCCGGCGAAACGGATACGCCCGGAAGCGATCAGGCAGAGAGGGGATCTATATGGCGACGATCAAAATCACGAAGGAGAATTTCAAGGAAAAGGTGCTGGAATCCAAGGTTCCGGTCATGCTCGATTTCTGGGCGCCGTGGTGCGGGCCTTGCAGGATGGTGGCTCCGGTCATGGAAGAGCTGTCCGGCGAAGTCGAGGGCAAGGCAACGATCGGTAAAGTCAACGTGGATGAGGAGCTGGAGCTTGCCCAGCAGTTCGGGATCATGAGTATCCCGACGATCATGGTGTTCGCGAACGGCGCGCAGAAGAGCAAAGTGATCGGCTTCCGCGGCAAAGCGGACCTGAAGAACCTGCTGGGCGTCTGATCCGGCAGAGAAAGCGACCGGCCGGCGCAGACCGGCGCGTTCCTTAAGAAGACGGCGGGCCTTGGCGCCACGCCGTCTTTTTGCGTTTCCGTATGGAAAAAGCGGCGGAAATAAGGTATAGTATAGAAGAATCCGCGAATGCCGCCCGGCAGGACGGATTCGTTTTTTCGGATCGATATGCAGCAGGCGGGACAGGTTATGATATACAGGGCGAAGCTCATGGAATGCAGGCGCATCGTGATCAAGGTCGGCACGTCGTCGCTGACTTATTCCAGCGGAAGGGCCAATCTCAAGAGCATCGACAGGATCTGCCGCGCGATCGCGGACCAGATGAACGACGGCTTCGAGGTCATCCTCGTGTCTTCCGGTGCGATCGGCGTCGGCATGGGCAAGCTCCGGCTTCAGGAAAAGCCCGCGACGATCCGGGAGAAGCAGGCGATCGCGGCGGTGGGCCAGTGCGAACTGATGAACCTCTATTCCAGGTCTTTTGCGGATTACGGCTACATGACCGGCCAGGTCCTGCTGACCAAGGACGACATCGAGGACAGCCATACGAGGAGCAACATCATCAACACGTTCGAATGCCTGATCGAAAAAGAGATCGTTCCCATTGTCAATGAGAATGACACGGTTTCGACCCGGGAGATTTTCCACAACGGGACCTTCGGCGACAACGACTCCCTTTCCGCGATCGTCGCCGCCATGATGAAGGCCGACCTGCTGATCCTCCTGTCGGACATCGCCGGCTTCTATGACAGCGATCCGAAGACCAGCCCCGATGCGACCCTGATCGATACGGTGACGGAGATCACGCCGGAGATGGAGTCCTTCGCCGGCGGCAGGGGATCTGCGCGGGGGACCGGAGGGATGATGACGAAGCTCGAGGCGGCGCGGATCGCGACCGGCGCGGGGGTGCCCATGGTCATCGCGGACGCACGGGATCCATCTGTTATCCGTAGCATTCTCGAGGGCGAGAAGGTCGGGACGCTTTTCGTCGCCGGACAGTAGGCGGCAGGAGCGCGACCGGTGAAGTGCGGCATCGACATCGTTGACACGGAGCGGATCGGCAAGCTCGTCGGCCGGCAGGACCCGCGCAAACTGCGCAGGATCTGGACGGAGCGGGAGCTGGCTGATTGCACGGACACGCGGGGCTCGTACAGGATCGAGTCCCTCGCAGCGCGTTATGCCTGCAAGGAAGCCGTCGCGAAAGCTCTGGGGACAGGATTCGGGCGGCGCGGCATCGCCCCCTGTGAGATCGAGATCGTGAAGGACGCCTCAGGCGAGCCTTCCGCCGCGCTCAGCGGCAAGACCCGGGCTTATTTTGAGCAATGCGGATTCGGAAGCGTTTCCGTCAGCCTGACCCATTCCGGAAGCATCGCCGCGGCTATCTGCATCCTTTCCTGAGCCCGCGCGCGCGACCGGACGCGCCGTGGACGATGACAGGCCGGACGGATCTGCGCCTCGCGGGCGCCGGAGCGGACCATTGAAGCATTATCTGCGTGAGAAGAAAAAAAAGCCCGTGTTCCGGGCCCGGCGGACCGTGTTTCCCCGGAGGAGCGACAGGCGTGCTTCCGGAGACCGGCGGGAAAAGCGCCCGGTTCTGCCGGGCAGCGGCGACCGCTTCGAACAGCGGGCGGTCTACCTCGACAGCTACAGGACGAAGCGCCGCCCCGCCTGGCTCATCCCGGCCGTGATCACGGCGGCCGTGCTGCTCGCCGTGTTCTGGACCGGCCCTTTTCTGCTGAATATCCTTTCCGACCTCTTCACTTCCGGAAACGGCGGAGAAACCGACGCGCAGCTTTTATACGATTCTCCGGACTACGCGGTGGTCATCCGCCAGTCGGCGGACCTTTTCCTCGAACCCGACCTGCGCTCCCAGCGCGTCTCCCAGATCCTGTACAATGATCTGGTGAAGATCACCGGCCGAGGCGCCGCCGGATTCTACCAGGTCGTGCTGGCGGACGGCACACCGGGCTATGTGATGACCCGCGACGTAGTGTCCGATACGAAAAGCGTCGAGCCGGGGCTTTACCAGCACAGGCTGACGGTCATCGCCAAGACGAAGCGGATCCTGTCTCACGCGAGCAAAGGTTCGCTGCTGGCCGAAGTGTGCATGGGGACCGTCCTCTACTCGGATTATCGGGGGGACGGGATCTACCGCGTTTCCCTGCCGGATGGGACCTCCGGCTGGATCAGCTCCGAAGGTGTCCTGCGCACCGAAACGGACCGGGGTCCCGATGTCAGCAGCGCGGAGAAATTCTACGAAACCGCCCTGTCTTTCGTCAACACCACCTATGTCGACAACGGCATTACATGCTACGGGGCATCCGCTTCCGGCATCGCATATGTCTGTGCCATGGTCAACGGACTCGCGATCCCGCGTGAAATCGCCGGGCAGGCCGGCGCGGGCGACGGGATCCCCGTGCGCCATGACACGGAAACCGGGCTCCCGCTGACCGATGATTTTCAAAAAGGCGATCTCATCTTTTTCGGGAAAAACCCGGCGGACCCGGGCAGTGTGACCGGCATGGGCATCATTGTCGGCCAGGGGCAGGTCCTGATGACGCCGAAAGCCGGCAATGCCGTCCGGATCGCCTCTCTTGAGGATGATAAGGATCTGGCCCTGTCGATCGTTGCTGTGCGCAGGATCTTCATAGGCCCGTGAAGCTTTTCCGCACGGAGAAGGCCCGCTGACGAATGCTTCTACCCCCGGCCGGAAGGCATGACGGGGATAGTGTCCACCGGCGGGATCAGCGTCAGTTCTTCCATCTTCTGCCGGACCTTGTCGATATCATCCCAGAGGGAAACTCTCTCGTTGTTGTTGCGCAGGATATAGGCGGGGTGGAGCGTGGGCATGATCAGGCAGCCGTTCTTCTCGATCCACTGCCCCCGGACTTTCGTGATGCCCTCGGCCGATCCGGTGAAATTGCGGTAGGCCGTCGCGCCGAGCAGGAGGATGATCTGCGGGCTGACGAACCGGTACTGGAGCGCAAGCAGGGCCTTGCAGGCTTTCGCTTCTTCGGGGAGCGGGACACGGTTCTCCGGAGGGCGGCACTTGACGATATTGCAGATGTGATAATGATCGCCCGTGATGCCGTGCGCCGACAGGAGCAGGTCCAGCAGCCTGCCGGCTGCGCCGACAAAAGGCAGCCCTTCCGCGTCTTCCTGGGCGCCGGGCCCTTCGCCGATGATCATCAGGGGGGCGCGGACGCTGCCCCGGTAGATCACGACATTCTTCCGCTGCGACCAGAGGCCGCAGCCGCGGCAGGACCTGCACTTTTCTTCGAAATCCTGCCATGTCAGGCTGTTGCTCATGGTGTCCCTCCCGAGGCGGTGATGCCCTCATTATAACATACGGGCTTCGGAACGACCGAGACATCCCCGAACATATACGAAAAGGATGAATACAATCCTTATCCTTTTAAAGGACAAGCGGAGCACACATTCCGGTAACGAAAAATCATTCTATTTATGATTATTCCAATCCAGCTATTTGGACATGAGAGTAGAGGGATAGAGGTTAATTCAGCTTCACCGGTAAAACGCCGGGTTTTCAGGGGATCCCTTGATGTAGATAAACGTTACCTTTTCGAAGAAGTATTTGCTTCATCCGTAGTTTATGATGGCTATTTCTTGAATATAAATAAATTAATGAATGCAATTTATCTATTTATAGAAAATGGAAACTTGCAGTGCGGCGAAAAATGTTCAGTAGTTTCTGCTACCATATGCATAGAGAAAGGAGGTCTCTATGCCGAGCAACAACGCCAAGTACAC
>CAZDPQ010000184.1:0-4519 GCA_964507305.1 uncultured Oscillospiraceae bacterium | reverse complement strand
TTTGTGCGCAAGCCGCTCTTCGGTTACCGCTGGGTGGCCATGTCTTCCTTTGGGATCGGCCTGGTTGGGTTTCTCGTATGGGCGCATCACATGTTTGCAGCCGGCATGGAAGAATACCTGCGGGTGCCTTTCATGTACAGCACCCTCCTCGTCGCCGTGCCCACCGGGGTGAAATTCTTCAGCTGGACGGCCACCATCTGGCAGGGACGCATGCGCCTGCAGACTCCCATGCTCTTCCTCATTGGAGCCATAGTCATCTTCTTGCTAGGTGGCATCACCGGCCCTCTGCTGGGCACTGTATCTACCGACCTGCACGCCACCGACACATACTACGTTGTCGGGCACTTTCACGCCACCATGTTTGGAGGGTATGTCTTCCCCTTCTTTGCTGCATTGTATTACTGGTACCCCAAAATCACCGGCAGGCGTATGAGTGAACGGCTCGGAAAATGGCATTTCTGGCTGCTTTTCATCGGCTTCATGGTGATGTCCCTCGGACAAATGCGCATTGGTCTGCTGGGAATGCGCCGCCGTATTGCCGATTACGACCCCGCCCTTGGCTTCCAGCTCCCTAATCTGATCATCACCCTGGCCGGGTTTGCCGTGGCCCTTTCTGTTCTTCTACTGTTCATTAACATGTTCCGCAGTGCCCGTAAAGGCGAACCCGCCACCGGCAACCTCTGGGAATCGCGTTCTCCAGAATGGCAAATTCCTTCGCCAACCCCTGCACACAATTTCTCCGGAGAGGTGGTGGTCACAGGCGATCCGTATGATTATGGCCTGGAAGGAGCTCCCGGCTATGTTCGCCTGGAAGCCGACCTCACCCATTCTCCTCAACCTGCTGACTGATCTTCAAGGAGCCTGTCCATGGAACCTGAAACTTCTCCCTCCAGACCCGATGAACTCCGCCGTGGCGTGCTGGTGTTCGTCTTTCTGGCCATCCTCACTGCCATCGAATACTTTATTGGAACCCATGAATTACCGGTCATTCTTCTCTGGGTCATTGCCCTGATCAAAGCCGGGCTGGTGATCTGGTACTTTATGCACCTTAAACGCGCGTTCCGCGAAGAAGGAGAACACGAATGAGCGCTGAAGTTCCTGCCCTCAAACCTGCTCACAGTTATGCCTACAAACTGCGCACACAGCGGATCGGGTTGTGGCTGTTCATCCTGTCCGATGCCTTTATGTTTGGCGGCCTGCTGGTGACGCGCTTCTACCTGCTCGGTAATCGCCGACCCGATCTGGATCAGTTCGTGGGATTGATCGTTACCTCGGTATTGCTCATTTCCAGCTTCTTTATGAACCGCGCCGAGGTGCACATCTCTCAGGGAAACCGGCGTGGATTCATCACAAGCACCCTCATCACCATGCTCCTCGGTATTGGCTTCCTCGCGGGGGTCATCGGGGTGGAATGGCGGATGGCGCATTTTGGCCCTGCCGATGGCCCCCAGGGAGCGGTTTTTTATATGATGACCGGCATGCACGCCTTCCATGTACTCACCGGAGTCATCTTCCTGGCCATCATTCTCAGGAACGGTCTTAAAGGCCATTATTCTGCCGAACGCCACTGGGCAGTGGAAGCCGCCGCCAATTACTGGCATTTTGTCGATGTGGTGTGGATTTTCTTCTACCCCGCATTGTATCTGATCGGGATGGCGATTTGATATGCATCGGTCTTTCTGGTTGCTGGTAATCGGGGTGCTGACGGGCCTGGTGGTAGCCATCACAGCCTTCAGCCTGCAGCCCCACGCCCTGCGTGGATCTGTCATCGATCCACCCATCCCCGCGCCGGAGATTGCTCTGGGAGACTTTCGCCTGAGTGAGCAACGCGGAAAGACCGTTCTCCTCTTTTTCGGCTATACCTACTGCCCGGACGTCTGCCCGGCTACCCTCGGTGAAATGAAACAGGTTCTCAAAGGCCTGGGTGCATTAGCTGACCGGGTAACCCCCGTCTTTATCACCGTAGACCCTCAACGCGACACCCCGGAAAAGCTTGCCGGTTACACCGCCGCTTTTGATCCACGCATCCTGGGCCTTACGGGAAGCCTGAGCGAACTGGAGTCCGTCTGGCAGGCTTACGGTGTATACCGTGCTGAACAACCAGCCGGTAAAGGCGGGCAATATCTGGTGGATCATTCAGCCCGACTGTATCTCATCGACCCGCAGGGGAATTTGCGTGTCACTTACGCTTTTGGCACGCCTGTAGAAGATTTGCTTTCTGATATCAAATCCATCATCCGGAACAGCCGATGAAAACCAGCATGGCCATTTACCTGCGCATTTTCATTTCTCTCCTGATCGGCCTTGGAGGAGCCTGGCTGGTCTCTGAAAGCTCGTACCACTTCCTGAAAGACCCCCAAACCCGTGATGATGCCCGGCAAATTGTCCTGGTGATTCCACCGGGCACCGCGGAACGCATCGCCGCCGGAGAAGACGCCCTCACCCTGCCATCCACGATGACCTTTGTGGAAGGTGATCTTTTAATCGTCCGCAATGAAGACAGCGTCAGCCATCAGCTTGGCCCGGTCTGGGTGCCGCCAGGCTCAAGTGGGGTGCTGGAGGTTGGCGCACCGAACAGCTACACCTACGACTGTTCCTTCCAGAAATCCAGAGTCTTTGGCATCGAAGTTCTTCCGGCCCTCACCGGCAGCACACGTCTGGAAGGGGTGCTGGCCATGGGATTACCCACCAGCCTCATGCTTGCCCTTTATTCCTTTCTCATTTTTCCCCTTAAAACCCATCCTTCTCCATCATCGGAGCGCCCAGCATGAACCCCCGCAGCATTGCCCTGAAGCAAGGCTCTCCCTTACGCGCGTTCTTAACCCCGCGCTGGCTGTTCACCACCCTGCTCGTTCTCCTGGCCGCCATGATGATGGTGCGGCTTGGCATCTGGCAACTGGATCGTCTGGAACAGCGCCGCGCCCGCAATGCCCTGATTCAACAGGCCATGGGGCTTCCACCTCTCGACCTTAACCAGGCTAACCCATCCGACTGGAACACAGCCATCTATCGCGATGCCATCGTTACCGGGAAATACGACTTTTCCAGCGAGGTGGTGCTCCGGAATCAGATCTGGGAAAACCGGCCCGGGTTTCATCTCCTGACCCCATTGCTCATCGAAGGCCGCACCCAGGCCGTGATCGTCGATCGGGGTTGGATCCCTCTGGAAGATGGCGACCCATCGAAACGGACGAAATACGCCGAAGAAGGAAGCATCACCGTACGGGGGCGGTTAATGCCATCTCAACAAACCCGCAGCCTCGGGGGGGCGGTGGATGCTCCCCGGGGTCGGCTGGATGCCTGGAATTGGATCGACCTTCCGCGTCTGAGCCAGCAGATGAATGTTCCGATCGCTCCGCTCTACCTGATTGCCGCCCCTCTCAACGGGCAGTCTCTGCCAGCGCGCAGCCTGCCCGAACCCGACCTGAGTGAAGGCCCGCACATGGGATATGCCCTGCAATGGTTTTCATTCGCTTTTATCTTCCTCGCAGGATACCCGTTCTATGTCCGCAAACATCTCCGCTCCTCACCTTCATAAAAACTTCCATTACCTGCTCTTTGCAGCGCTTCTGTTCACATTTCTATTGATGGCCTTTGGCGTGCTGGTTCGCATCGGAGACGCCGCCCATGCCTGCCCTGACTGGCCCACCTGCAATGGCAGTTTCACCCTTCCCACCGGAGACCAGGCCCGGTTGCAGGTGCTCCACCGTGCGCTATCTGCCGCCTCTATGTTGCTCACCGGCCTGGCGGCGGTCTGGGCGGCGCGCTCCATGCCGGGGAAGAAAACCGTTGCATTTTCAGTTTATGCGGCGGCGTTTTTCATGCTGGCCAACGTCGTTCT
Source organism: uncultured Oscillospiraceae bacterium (assembly GCA_964507305.1). Classification (GTDB taxonomy): domain Bacteria; phylum Bacillota; class Clostridia; order Saccharofermentanales; family UBA5734; genus JAQVYV01. The sequence goes on along the minus strand of CAZDPQ010000184.1, from coordinate 678 downwards.
GGGGGGGTATGCAGCCACCCGCAACCTCTCTGCCGGGGTTCTTGTTGGTGTCTTACATCAAATTTTTGCCATGCTCAGCCTCGGATGGTTGACTGTGGCCGTGCTGGGTTCGTCACTTCCCGCGGCTTCAACACCCGGGCTTCGCACCTCATTTTCCCGGTGGGCGGCTGTCACCACAGGGGTGCTCTTTGCCCTTTTTGTCAGTGGAAGTATTGTCTCGGCTCTTCATGCCGGGGCCGCCTGCACCACCTGGCCGCTCTGCCCGGCTGAAACCCCGCTGGCACGTCTGGCGCTCACCCATCGTACCCTCACTCTGATCGCTATCTTCCTGCAGACCATGCTCTTTCTCCGTGCCTGGCGCTCAGAGCGGCATCACGCGGTTGAGTTGACCGCCGCTACAGCCGCTTTCATCCTGTTGGCCGGGCAAATTCTCCTGGGAGCGCTCATGGTCAGCCGAAATTTCCCCCCCGAGCTGAATGCCCTTCATGCAGTTGCCTCAGCCGCATTCTGGGTGGCTCAGATTCTGGCCATGGCCTCATCTGTTTTCCGCACTCCGGCGGAGGAATCGGCTCCTCTGCCCCGGCCAATGCCATTCGGAGGCCGTCTCAAGGATTTTATCGCCCTGAATAAACCCATCATCGTCCTTCTCCTGCTCGTCACCACCTACGCCGGCATGGT
>CAZDPQ010000183.1:0-4598 GCA_964507305.1 uncultured Oscillospiraceae bacterium | reverse complement strand
ATAGACCGAGCCGCGCGGCAGACGGCTGATCCTTGCGGCTGCCAGGACCAGCAGTCCGGTCGCCGATCCGATGACGCTCATGTTCGCGATCCAGTAAAACGCTTCGGAAAGCATGGGATCACCGCCGATCGATCATTTTCCGCAGTTCTTCGATCTCCTCCGGGCTGAGCTCCTCGTTCTCGAGAAATGCCGCGAACAGGGCTTTCTTCGATCCTCCGTAGAACTTGCGGATCAGCGACTGCGTCTCTGCGAGTCGCACCTCGTCCCTGCGGATCAGCGGCGTGCAGATAAACCCGGGCTCCTGACGCCGCACCGCTTCCTTGGCGACGAGTTTCTTGAGGACCGTGTAGGTCGTGTTCTTGTTCCAGCCGATACGTTCGCCCGCGAGGAGGCTCAGCTCCCTGGCGCTGACGGGTTCGTGCTCCCAGAGAAGCTCCATGAGGCGCAATTCGCTGTCAAATAACCGGATCGGATCCATCGGGCGTCCTCCATCACGGCGTCTGCGCCAGCCGTTTCGTCCGGCCTTCTTTCCTCGTAATTGTCTCAGACTATCGCAGACGTCTGCAAGGAAATACTATCACAATAGTCTACAAAATGTCAAGGAGGGGAGAGGGTGCTGCGGAGCACGGGGGTACGGGGTCGGACATGAACGGAAAAAGGACGGACATGACGGAAGCGCTGGACACCGGAGGGTGCGGGTCTTTATAATAAGGGAAAGGGGCCGGGGGGCCCCGAAGGCGCTGCCGGCACGCAAACGGCGGGAGGGAAGGCAATGAAACGGATGGGTACGGACGGAGACATGGATGAACGGAAGAAAAAGCTGACAGCGATGCAGTACCGGGTCACGCAGCAAAACGGCACCGAACCGCCGTTCGACAATGTGTTTTACCGCAATGAAGAAGACGGGATCTATGTCGACATCGTGTCCGGCGAGCCGCTTTTCAGTTCCCGGGACAAGTTCGACGCCGGATGCGGATGGCCCAGCTTTTCGAGGCCTCTGGAGCCGAAGAATCTCCGCGAGAAAACGGATACGAGCCACTCGATGGTGAGAACCGAAGTTCGCAGCCGGACCGCGGATTCGCATCTGGGCCATCTGTTTGCCGACGGTCCCGCGCCGACCGGCCTGCGGTACTGCATCAATTCGGCGGCGCTGCGGTTCATCCCGGCGGACCGGCTGGAGGCAGAAGGGTACGGTGAATACCGGAAGCTCTTCGAGAATCAATGAAAGGTACGGCGCGGCGATGCTGAGGATCGATCATCTCCCGGTCCCGCTGGAATACGGCGACGGCACGCTCCGTGCCGCCGCGGCGGATAAGCTGCGGGTCGACCGCACGCGGATTGAACGGGTCGATCTCATCAGGCGCTCCGTCGACGCGACGGATCAGGAAAATGTCCATTTCAGGGTTTCCCTGCGGGTTGCTGTTTCCGGAGATGAGAACGAGGTCCTCTACCGGAGAGCTGATAAATCGATTACCCGCTGGATACCGCAGGAATACCAGCCGCCGGTGGACAGGAGGCCGGAAGGCCGGTTTTCGCCGGAAGGCGTCCGGCCGGACCCCGCCGGTGCGGATGCACGTCCGGTCGTGGTCGGCTGCGGGCCGGCCGGGCTTTTCGCAGCCCTGACCTTGGCGCGGGCCGGAGCCGCTCCCATCGTCCTTGAGCGCGGACCCGGCATCGAGCGGAGGATGGAGTGCGTGCGCCGCTTCCTGGAAACGGGCATTCTTGATCCCGAAGCGAACATCCAGTTCGGAGAGGGCGGTGCAGGTGCGTTTTCGGATGGCAAGCTGAAGACCGGTCGGGTCGACGCCCTCAAGGAGATGATCCTGCGGGAGCTTGTCGAAGCAGGCGCCCCGCCGGAGATCCTTTATATCGATAAACCGCATATCGGAACCGACCGGCTTCCCGGGACGGTGAAGAACCTCAGGGAAAAGATTCACCGTCTCGGCGGTGAGGTCCGGTTCGAAACGAAAGTCACAGACATCCTCAGCGAGGGGGGCCGTGTCACGGGGGTCTCGGTGATCCGGGACGGCCGGCGCGAACAGATCCCCGCCGGACAAGTCATCCTTGCGGCAGGGAACAGCGCGCGGGATCTCTTTGAGCGTTTCGCGGGGGATGCCGGTATTGCCCTCGCATCACGGCCGTTCGCTGTCGGTGTCCGCATCGAGCATCCTGCGTCCCTGATCGACCGGCTCCGGTACGGACGGGCGGCAGGGCACCCGTCCCTCGGGGCGGCGGACTACCGGATGACCGTGCATCTGGCGGGAGGCCGCGGGGTCTATACGTTCTGCATGTGCCCGGGCGGGACGGTCGTGGCGGCTTCGTCGGAATATGATTCCGTCGTGACGAACGGCATGAGCCCATACGCAAGGAACGGCCCGAATTCCAACAGTGCGATTCTTGTCACGACAGGCCCCGGGGACTGGGGATCAGAAGGGCCGCTTGCCGGCATGGAATACCAGCGCGCGATCGAACGCCGGGGATACACGGCGGGGGGCGGCGGCTATCGGGCACCCGTGCAGAGGCTCGAAGATTTCCTGTCCCGCCGGGAGTCCGCGGGATTCGGCGAGGTCTTGCCCACCTACCGTCCCGGGACGGCTTTCGCTCCCGTGGACGCTTACCTTCCCCCGGCGATCGCCGATTCGCTCAGGCAGGCGATCCTTGAAATGGACGACTGGATGCCGGGATTCGCTTTCCCGGACGCGCTGCTGACCGGGCCCGAAACGCGCAGCTCTTCCCCCGTGCGGATCCCGCGCGGGCAGGACCTGCAGGCGGACGGGATGAAAGGCCTCTACCCCTGCGGAGAAGGCGCGGGGTATTCCGGAGGGATCGTGTCTGCGGCAGCGGACGGAGTGCGCTGCGCGGAACGCATCCTTGCGGGAGGAGAAGGCTGAGGATCCCGGAGATTCGGGGCCGCGCGGATACCGGGCAGAGGCCGGAGCGCGGAACAGGCGGCAATCAGACAGGACTGCGCGGATTCCAGATCGCGCTGCGGATTTCATCCGCGACCCTTTTTTCATCATCGTAGAAATCGACTTCATCGCGGAACCGGACCGTCGGCATCGCGTGGATCGTCCTGCGGAGATCGTCGATCACGAGCGGCACGAAATCAAGGTGCCGCCCCGTCGCCTTGCGGTAGAGCACTTCGATGCACAGGAATCCGTGGTAGATGTCGCTCGGCGTGTCTGCGTCCGCAGTATAGTCGATGTCAGGATAGACGATGATGCTCTCGCCGCGCAGCAGGGCTGCGAGGCTGGCGCGCATGGTGCTGACGATCGAGAAGCTGTCCCGGTAGACCGGAACGGCGCCGGACGAACGGGCGAGCGGAGCCATGAGGGCAGCCGCGAGAAAAGCGCAGACGGCCGCCAGCGGCCTGGGCATCCGCATCCTTTCGGTAAACGTGAAATCATAGTACTGGCGATAACATTTCCGCATGGTCAGGAACATATGGAAAATCATCGGCCGTACGGTGAACGGCAGCCATTTGAGCGTCACCAGGGGGCCGTGTGCATCCATGTGCCTGCAGATGAAAATGCATGAAACAGGCCTGCCGGAGCCGTCATAGGCGTACCGGACGCTGGACATGCGCAGCAGGCCGCGGATGAACTCGAAATAGGCGCCTGTGATCCTGGGCCGCTCTTCCGCATGGCGGAACACCCACCGGCGCTGGATCTGATAGCTGGCCACCGCAAGGAAAATATCGATCACAACCTTGGCCGGAGTCTTCGGAAAACCGAGGATATCGCCGAATGTGAAGGCAAGCCCGTACGAGGAAGCCAGCTGGCCTGCCCAGAGGACATAATACTTCATGGCCGATGATTTTCCCGAACCGGCAAAGACATACCGGTTGTTCAGGGTGTAGTTGATCGAGGAGGAGACGACTCGTGCAACGGTGACGGCGATAAGGGTATGCACGGCGGCCGGAAGGGTGTGGAAAAGGTAGGTGCTGATCGTAAAGAAAATCAGGACATCCGTGGCGGCCGACACCGTGGAAGAGGTGAAATACTTGCCGAGCCCTCCGGCCAGAGCGGAAAGGATCCGCACGAATTCTCTCTTCGAATAGGGGCGCGGCGTCTCGGTGCGGTAGACGCATCCGGTGCCCACCGGGACCTCCCGGATCTGCAGGCCTGTCCTGCGGGCTTCGATCAGCATCCGGATGCCGTGATCGGAATTGCTTCCGGACAGCGCAAGCATCCCCGGGAGCGTCGACGACGGAAACCCGCGGAGCCCCGACCAGATATCGACCAGCCGGATACCGTACAGCACGTTGAGCATGAATCCGATGAAACTGCTGTCCGCCTTCATCATGACGGACTCGCGGTTCTTGCGGACGTCGCGGCTCCCGACGATCATCGCCCCCCGGTCGGCGGACGACTCTTCCGCGATCCGGAGCACGTCGTAGGCGCCGTACTGCCCGTCGTATCCGGCGGCGATCACCGTGTAGTCGCCTTCGAAATGCCTGACACAGTACTCGAACCCCGTCCGGAGCGCCGCCCCGCGCCCCTGCCGGATCTTGTGCCGGCAGACCGCACAGCCGGCGATCCCTTCGAGCGCGGAAAACACCTCCGAGGAGGACCCCGGGCTCCCGTCATCGACGGCGA
>CAZDPQ010000182.1:0-4601 GCA_964507305.1 uncultured Oscillospiraceae bacterium | reverse complement strand
AATGACTGGACAAAACCTTGGCTTTGGTATGATGGTAAATCAGCCATGTTTTTAATTGCTCCTTGGATGATGCCTGCTTCGGCAGACATTACGTTTGAATGGCATGCTGTTCCGTTCCCGGTCGGTCCGTCCAACCCTGACCCGACCAATTACAAATCATTTATTCATCATGTAGACGGTTATGCCATGGTTTCTGACGCCGAAGAACCGACCAAAGTCTGGCAGATTTTTGAAGACTACAATGCATGGTTCGGTACGGATCTTGATGTTGCGCGCGCAGGTGATGTTGCATGGCTTGAGGGATCGCTATTTTCAGAAGAAGACATTCAGATGGTTATGGATATCTCAAGTTCCGAACCCATTCCGGCTTTCTATATGGGCGTACCTCAATTCCCTTACTGGGATATCTGCTGGGATTATTTTCCGACGGATAAGTCCATATCGGCTTCCGTTGAGGCCTTCAAGGCGAAAGCACAGAATGCCATCAACACAATGGCGGATACGATGAAGGACTGATCGTTTCTATACGGATAGGGCGGCCCGGTATGCCGGGCCGCCCTGGATCCCATTTGATGCCGGCATGTAAAATCATAACAGGACAGGGTAGTTTCAATGAAAATCAAAAAACATAATCCGAATTTTCTATTCTTTATACGAACAGAAATCATTATCCTGATGTTCCTCTTGCTGACATTTTCCGGAATTTCTTGCGGGAGTGGTGAAACTTCGGACCAGTCCTCTAAAACGGAAATCAATTCAGGTTCAATGGGATCCGATGGAGAGGAGAGCGAAGAAACCATGATCATTGACGATAAACCCCGAGGGTATGTGATGTCTTTTTTTGTCCAAACAGGAACTTGGATCGAGCAGTATCCCCTCCGGTTAGCATACAGTACGGATGGGTATCACTGGAAAACTCTCAACAGAGGTAAAGCATTTACTTCATTCAATGGACGTGATCCTCACATTTTCCGAAAAAGTGACGGTGCTTTCGTGATCACGACTTCAGGCGGCAGTGGAATGATCACGATCATGGATTCCGAAGATTTATGCCGCATCTCTGCACCAAGAAAAATGTATATCGGTCCGAGCGGTGTAATTGATACATGGGCTCCCGAATGTTTTTCAGATCCGTCCGATGGTATGGATATGATCCTCTATACTGTCCGGTTTAATGAAGAACCCTTCCACTGTATTTACTATGTAAAGACAAGTGATTTTAGGACTTTTTCGGAACCCAGACTGCTGCTTCGCGATGAAAGTGCTGACATTATCGATGCCAGCATGTTCCAAAGCGGAGATTGTTTTTATCTTCTGTTCAAGAATGACTATTCCGACGCAATCCATATCGCGCGTTCAAACTCAGCAACAGGTCCGTTTACCTACGACGATTCCGTAAAACTGATCACCGCCTATGTGGATGGTCCTGCAGAAGGCCCTTTTGTCATTCCTTCTCTTGATAACAACAAATTTTTCTTATATTTCGATCTTTTCATGAAAAACGGCCATTGGGGGTTACGAACGGCTCTATCATCCGCCAAAGATTTGACAGAAGAATCCGTATGGAACAAACAGATTGAAAATGTTGATTTTATCCTTCCGAAAACAGATGATGGAGGGCCGCGGCATGGAAATGCCGTTCCGGTAACAGGGTTGGAATTGCAGAAGATCCTCGAGAAGTGGGGAACCCCATAAGCATGATTTTTAATCTCGGCAAACAATCGTCAGGATCGCTATAGATCAGCTTTGGCTTCCTTCCATCTTGATATTTAATTTTACTACAAAGATGTAATATTCTTCTATCTTTTAGTTTCTGAGTATTTTAACATTATTTTATAAAGTTCGCATAATATTGAAATAATAAAATTTTAATATTTGTTGAAAAGGCATAACAGTGGTTTCCTGATAGAGGCGGTCCGTTCAGCAGAATGCTGTCAGGATAGAGATGGTTGAATCATGAAAGGAGAATGTGTTTATGAAGGTTATGAGGATTTTACCGGTTATCATTGTGCTAGGCATCCTGCTGGCAGCCGGAACGATGGCAAGCGCTGCCACCGTCGGCGACAAGTGGTATTTTGGCGGTGAAAACGGTACGGATCAGAGTGCTCCGACTCAGGGAACAGATGGATGGCACTACATGTATTTTGTCGAGACGGCACAGGGGGATGATTTTAATGTTTCAGATATTAAAGAATGCGTATCAGGAGATACCGCATGGAAAAATCCTCCGAATAATGTCACACCGCTGTACATTCCTGCAGAAACCCTTAATCAGTATGGTGTCGAAAAGGATTGGTCGGGACTTTGGTGGATTATCTACAGCCCATGGAATATGCTTCAGTCCGATGGCGACTTCGGCGCGGCGTTGAAATGGGTAGCTCCGGAAACTGGTTCCTATAAAATTATCGGTCAATTCTGGGGATCATCGGAGACCGCTGCATTGTACGGCGTGAATGACGGTATGCAGTTCTCGGTATATAAAAATACAGAAAGGCTTCATACCAACAGTTACACAGGCGCAGGCCCGCTTACCGATGATTATGAATTAACGGTTGACCTTGCGGAAGGTGATGCTATATATTTCATTGCCGACCCCAACGCTTCTTCCTGGGATTTATCGAAATGTCAGGCGGAGATCGAGCTGCTGAGTGTTTCTTCTACTCAGAGCATTGACGAAACATCTCAGGCGGCAAGCGATGATGTCCAGACCGGCGATGCCGGAACGGCAGCCAGCATTGCAGCCATCCTTACAGCCGGAGCAGCATGGATTGCTGCATCGAGGCGTCGTGCGAAGTGAATTGCGATATTCAATAGATAGTTCGCATTAGGATGGAAAGTGACGCCCTGATTTTCTACAGGGCGTCACTTTGCTACAACGGAACCGGGAAATCGATTGATAATATTCACAGGAGATTTTATGAATCGTACAGCGATCGTAATCCAATGTTGCACAATAATATTCATATTGACTTTGATGCTTGCGTCAGGCGGCTGCTCTCCATCAGGAAATACTATTTCGCAGTTTTCAGGGAATGCATCTTCGAAACGTTCTGACAGTGACGGGCAGCAATCATGCGCTAATGGATCGTCACAGTTTTCCGGGAACGCGTCTTCACAGCTTCCTGATAGTGGTGAACCGCAATCTTCCGCGAGTGAATCATCACAATCTCTCGGAATTACGTCGGAATCGTCGTCGAACGCTTCTTCAAGCAAGAACGTCAGTCTGGAAGGACAGGGAAGCAATAAGATATGTACTGATGCGATGATCGAACGATCTGTTGTCAGTGAAGGGAATAGAGCAAGATTGGCGCGGGTCATACGGAAAGCAATACGAGGCGAATCCATCACAGTCGGGTATATTGGTGGTTCTATCACCCAGGGTGCCGGTGCTAGCAGTCTTAAAAATAATTATGCATATTTAGTGACTCAATGGTGGCGCGATCGATTTCCGGGTGTGAAAATCGTTATGATCAATGCGGGTATCGGGGCAACAGGTTCTGTGATCGGAGCCCACCGCGTGCATAAGGACCTGCTTATCCATGATCCTGATTTTGTCATGATCGAATATGCTGTGAACGATCTTTACGATAACGAGAATGTCAGGGATGCTTATGAGAGTCTGATAAGGCATGTTCTTTCCTGGGAAAGCAGTCCTGCTGTTATGCTGATGTTCATGGTCGATATGGCGGGTAACAACGTCCAAAGTATGCAGGCATCGATCGGATCCCATTATAATCTTCCCATGTTGAGTTATAAAAACGCTATCTGGCCCGAGATTGAATCCGGGAAGATCCGCTGGAATGATATTTCACCAGACTTCAATCATCCGAATGATCGTGGTCATGAAATGGTATCTGAGATCATTATCGCCTATCTTGAGAATGTATATGATAATTTTAGAAATATTGATCTCGATGAACCACCATTGCCTCAGAAAATAGGCAAAGCCTCATATGTGAACGGTGAGATATTAACTCTGACAGATATTCCTGTGGTTTCATCCGATGGATGGAGCACTTCATATAATGCATTCTGGGCATTTTCGAAAGGATGGATCGGCGAAAAAAACGGCGGAAAAATCGTTTTTGAGGTGGAATCTAAAACCATTAATCTTTTATATAAAGAAGCAATAGGCGGCAAAGGCCGCAAAGTCCGCATCAAACTCGATGGTGTGATAATCGGTGAATTGGATTCAAATTTTCCGAATGGCTGGGGTGATTATGCTGAATACTATACTATATTGAAAAGTGAAGAAAAGAAGAAAAGAGTACTGGAGATCGAGGTGATCGACAATGCAAAGGAAGGGATATATGACTGTACATTCACTTTACTTGGAATCATGGTATCTGAATGATGTGTATCCTTAATATTCAATAGATTGTTCTGCCTTCAGGCAGTTATTATGATATAATTGTCCCGAAGATTAGCTTAACCGGGACAGACCCGGAGCTAAAGCTGAATCTGGAGTCTGACGTGTTATCTTGCTCTCCTGAAGAAATCACAGAAGTCCTGAAGGATTTTTACTGCATTTCAGGCATGCGGATCGGCATGTATGATACTTCTCTGAATGTGCCTATACCATTTCGTGTAGCCTTATCCAT
>CAZDPQ010000181.1:0-4736 GCA_964507305.1 uncultured Oscillospiraceae bacterium | reverse complement strand
GATCGGACGCCGCGCGTTCGCACGCGAATTTGCCAGAGCCCTCCTGTGCGCCGCTCCGGGCCCGGACGGAGGCTGCGGGACATGCCCGTCGTGCCGCTGCTTCGCGGAAGGCACGCATCCGGATTACCGGGAGATCACGCTGAACGCGAAGGACAGGACCATCCGGACGGAGAATGTCCGACGGTCGCTGGTCGGCGACATCGGCATGATGCCTCAGATTTCCGGGCGTAAGGTCTATTTCATCCGTGCCGATGACCTCAATGAACAGAGTCAGAATGTGATCCTCAAGACCCTTGAGGAGCCGCCGGAGTACGCGGTCATCATCCTTACGGCCTATTCGCCGCAGAATGTCCTGCCGACCGTGCTGTCGCGCGCGATCCCGGTCCGCTTCGGCCGGTATCCCCTGGCGCAGGTCGAGCAGATTCTGGAGTCGAAGGGATTCGGACCGGGAAGCGCGGGCGGCTTTTTCGCCAGGCTCGCCGACGGCATCCCCGGAGCCGCTCTCGGCTTTCTCGAAAACGCGGAGCTGACGGAGCTTCGGACCGGGATGATCGATATGGCGGAGCGGCTTCCATCCGCCCGCCGCAGCGAGCTTGTGCTTGAATATTACGCGTTTTTCGAGGAGAACAGGGACTCGGCTGCGGATCTGCTGCGGATCCTGGGCGCGTGGTTCCGGGACGCTGCGGTATTCCTTTCCTCGGGGGACCGTGATACACTTGTCAATGTGGACAAGGCCGGGCAGATCGCGCGCTTCTGCCGCAGGGACGGGATGTCGGCGGAAACGATGCTCCGCTGCGTGCAGATCATCGACAAAGCCGCGGCGGCGCTCCGGCTGAATGCCGGATTCGAATTATGCATATGCAATATGCTTTTGATGCTCAGAAAGGAGTTCTAAATGCCGAAAGTTGTGGGGATCCGCTTCAGGGAAGGCGGAAAATCCTATCATTTTGACCCTGCGGGTTTCGTTCTGCACCGGCAGGACATGGTGATCGTCGAGACGGCGAAGGGTGTCGAGATCGGCACGGTGACGGACGAGTCCGCCGATCTGCCCGAATGCCGGCTTCACGGCCAGCTCAAGCCCGTCATCCGTCTCGCGGGCGAATCCGACATGGAGATCTACCGCGCCAACAAGTCCAAGGAGAAAAGCGCGTTTTCCGTCTGTGCGGGGAAGATCCGGTCGCGGGGGCTTGAGATGAGCCTGGTGGACGTCGAATACGCGTTTGATGGTTCGAAGATCGTGTTTTATTTCACCGCGGACGGGCGGATCGATTTCAGGGAACTGGTCAAGGACCTGGCGTCGGTCTTCAAGATGCGGATCGAGCTCCGGCAGATCGGGGTCCGCGATGAGGCGCGCATGATCGGCGGCATGGGGATATGCGGCAGGGAGCTTTGCTGCGCGTCATTTCTGACCGAGTTCGCTCCCGTTTCGATCAAGATGGCCAAGGAGCAGAATCTCTCCATGAATCCTACGAAGATCTCCGGCGCATGCGGCCGGCTCCTGTGCTGCCTCAAATACGAGCAGGAGGCTTATGAGGACGCTCATACGAGGGTCCCCCGCCCGGGCACCGTAGTCAGGACCCCGGAGGGCAGCGGCGTCGTCGAAGCTGCCAACCTTCTGCGCGAGACGGTTACGGTACGGCTCGACAAGGGCGGCGAGGCGGACCAGCGGATTTTCAGCGTTTCGGATATTTCTTTTGTCAGACCGGCAGCCAGGCCCCATCCCTGCGAGAAAGGCAGGAACCAGGGCAGGCACGGCGGCCCGGGAGCGAAAGCGCAGGCGGCGCCTGGCGGCGCGCGTGCCGAGGATGCTCCGAAGGCGGAGGCTCCTCCGGCGGAGGCGGATGTTGCGCACCAAAGCCCGACGGGTGCGGATGCAGAGGATGGCGCGGAGCCGTCCTGAAGTCCTGTCTGTCGTCCGGGGCGCAGGCCTTATTGCCGAACCGGTTTTTTCGTGGTATCATATCCACCGAATAGGAGGTGTTCACCATGGCTTACAAAATCTCAGACGCGTGTATTTCCTGCGGTTCGTGCGAGGGCGAGTGCCCGGTTTCCGCGATTTCCGCCGGTGAAAGCACGTATGTGATCGACGAGTCGGCATGCATTGACTGCGGTGCCTGCTCATCGGCCTGTCCCGTTGACGCGATCAGCCCTGCCTGATCCCATAGATAGGAACGTCTGCTGCGAAAAGGGAGAAACAGGGCCATCCTTTTCTCCTTTTTATTTTCATAAAGGTGCACCCATGATCCCTCTCCATGACCGCGAAGGCATCGAGGATCTCCAGCTCGGCGGACTGCGCATCATCCAGTCCCGTGACGGTTTCCGTTTCGGGGAGGATTCGGTCCTGCTGGCGAATGTCGCGGCGGCTGCTTTTTCGCACCGTCGCAGGCCGCCGGAACGGATCGCCGACCTCGGCTGCAACGCGGGGGCGATCGCCCTGATCATGGCCTTCAAGCTGCCGCGGTCGCGGATCGTCGGGATCGAGATCGCGGAGGACGCCTGCAGCCTGTTCCGCAGAAACATCGAGCTCAACGGCCTCGGGGACAGGATTTCCTGCGTGCAGGCCGATTGGAATGATCTGCGCGGCATCGTTCCGGCAGCATCGGCGGATTGCGTCGTGTCGAATCCTCCGTATGCCCGCAGGCGGTCCGACGATGCGAACCGCGCGGACGACCGGCGGATCGCGAGAGAAGAGATCCGGTCGGACGCTGCCGGGCTGGCGGAAGCAGCGGCGTATCTCCTGCGGCCGGGCGGACTGGCTTTCATGATCTACCGGGCGGACCGCCTTGCCGACGTGCTGGCGGCTCTTCGCGCAAGCCGGCTCGAGCCGGTCCGGATCCGGTTCGTGCATCCCTTTGCGGACCGCGCGCCGGGTACGTTCATCGTCATGTCGCGCAAGCACGGCAGACCCGCGGGCCTGAAGGTCGAAAAACCACTGGTGGTGCGCGAGGCGCCGGGACGATACGCACCTGAAGTGCGTGCGATGTACGGCGACCGGCCGACCATGCCGGCGCAGGAGCTGCTGCGGGGCGTCTGCGCATCGGATGCGGAAAGGATGGGGCATCGGGATGACTGTTATTGATGGACAGCCCGGCGGTGCGGAGGTTAAGGCACCGGTGCGGATCAACAAATACCTGAGCGAAACCGGATTCTGTTCGCGGAGGGCTGCCGATGCGATGGTCGCGGCGGGCCTTGTCCGGATCGGCGGACGCATCGCGCGCGCCGGGGATAAGGTCCGGGAAGGGGAGGAAGTCCTGGTCGGCGGCGTTCCCGCCATGCGCAGGGATCCCCGGGTCTATCTCGCGTATCACAAGCCCGCGGGGATCACCTGCACGACGGACCGTTCCATTAAGTCCAACATCATCGACGCGGTGGGTTTTCCCGGGAGGATCTTTCCGGTCGGCAGACTGGACCGCGATTCGACCGGCCTGATTTTCCTGACGAATGACGGGGACATCGTCAACAGGATCCTCCGGGCGGGGAACGGCCACGAAAAAGAATACATGGTGACGGTCGACAGGCCGTACGACACTTCTTTCATCGATTCCATGGCTTCCGGGATCCCGATCCTCGGGACCGTCACGCGGCCCTGCAGGGTCATCCCCGAAAGCCCGAAGACATTCCGGATCATCCTGACCCAGGGCTTGAACCGGCAGATCCGCAGGATGTGCGAATACCTGGGGTATGATGTGGCCCGCCTGCACCGGGTCAGGATCATGAATGTCCACATCGGAACGCTTAAGCCGGGCTGCTGGCGCGTTCTTACACCGAAGGAGATGGAAGAGATCCACAGGAGGACGCGCCATTCGGCCGCCGGGCCGGAGCCGGAGCCGGAGGCGAGGGCACAGGCAAGGTCAGAGACGGAACCGGAGGATTTTTATGACGAATGACAGCCGTGCGGCCGGGACCGGCAGGCTCCTGATCGTCGGGACCCCGATCGGAAATCCGGGGGATCTTTCGCCGAGAGCGCGCGAAGCCCTGCTCGGCGCGGATCTGGTCGCGGCCGAAGACACCCGCAGGACCGGACTCCTGCTTTCCCTGATCGGTGCGAAGAAGCGCCTGGTCAGCTATCATGAGCATAACAAGGTTTCCAGAGGCGGATCTCTGGCCGATGAAATCCTGCGCGGAGCCACGGTCGCGCTTGTCAGCGACGCCGGCATGCCCGGCATATCGGATCCCGGGTACGAGCTGGTGAGTCTCTGCGCCGGCAGGGGCGTCCCGGTCACCGTGATCCCGGGCCCGTGCGCGGCCGTCACCGCGCTGGCCGGATCAGGCATGGAAGCTTCCCGGTTTCTCTTCGAGGGATTCCTGCCGGCCAGGGGCAGGGAACGGAAGGACCGGATCGCGGGGATCGCTTCGTCCGACGTCACGATCGTCCTGTACGAGGCGCCGCACAGGCTCGTCAGGACGCTGGAGGACCTTGCGGCGGGCGGCCTCGGAGCCAGGCGCGTCACCGTGGCCAGAGAAATGACGAAAACGTACGAGGAATTCCTCCGGGGCACGGTCGATGAGATTCTTTTCCATTTCGGGGAAACGGTGCCGAGGGGCGAGTTCGTGCACGTCAGAGAGGCACGCGGGCGCGGGCGCCCGCCGGATCCGGACGGCGGAGCGGCAGACGGCTCGCCGTCGGGCGGGAGCCCGGGCGACGGAATGCCGCCGGCGCCGGCGGAGCGGGCGCGCGGAAAGCTCAAGGCCGGCAGGACTGCCAGGGACATCGCCGCGGCGCTCGCGGAGGGGAC
>CAZDPQ010000180.1:0-4784 GCA_964507305.1 uncultured Oscillospiraceae bacterium | reverse complement strand
AAACGCCTTGATCTCTTTCGGATAATCGATCACGAAAACGGGCTTTCTGAAAACAGTCTCTGTGATATACCGCTCATGCTCCGTCTGTATATCGCTGCCCCAGTCGACAGGATAGGCAAATTCGGTCTTTGCTTCCTTGAGAAGTCGGATGGCTTCCGTGTATGTCAGGACACCGAACTCGCTGGACAGCACATTCTCCAGGCGCGGCAGAAGCCCCTTGTCGACAAAGTCATTGAAAAAAGCCATCTCTTCGGGGCATTGCTCCAGCACATGCCGGATCACGGATTTGAGCATGCTTTCGGCAAGCTCCATGTCATCTTCCAGATCGGCAAACGCCATCTCAGGTTCGATCATCCAGAATTCCGCCGCATGCCTGGCCGTGTTGGAATTCTCAGCCCGGAATGTCGGACCGAACGTATATACATTGTTGAAAGCCATGGCATATGTCTCCGCGTTCAGCTGTCCGCTGACCGTCAGGCTGGTCCTTTTGCCGAAGAAATCTCTGGAGTAATCCGGTCCGCCCTGCTCATCCAGCGGCATTTTCATCGGATCGAGCGTGCTCACGCGGAACATTTCGCCCGCCCCCTCGCAGTCGCTTCCCGTAATGATCGGCGTATGGACATAGACGAATCCGCGCTCGTTGAAGAACTTGTGAATGGCGAATGCCGCCGCCGAACGGACGCGAAATACCGCAGAAAACAGGTTGGTCCTCGGCCGGAGATGCGCGATCGTCCGCAGAAATTCCGGCGAATGCCGCTTCGGCTGCAGCGGATAATCCGTCGAACAGGCACCCTCGACATCGATCTTCCGGACCCGGATCTCAAAGGGCTGTTTCGCCTGTGGCGTCTCCACCGGCGTCCCGGTCACGACGACGGCTGAACCGTTGGGGATCCGGACGATCGCATCGTATCCTTCCGCCTGTCCGCTTTCGGCGACGAGCTGCACGTTTTTAAAAAAGGTCCCGTCGTTGAAATCGATGAACGTGAAATTCTTCTGGCCGCGCATGTTCCGGACCCATCCAGCCAGGATGATCTCCCTGCCGAAAAATCCGTCCGGTCCCGCATAGAGCTGCCTGTCCGTGATCACTGGGGTAAACATAGCCGATCCTTTCGTTCCGCCGGGATCCGGCGGATATCATAATAAACGTTTGATCCTCCGCGCGATGGCGTGAAGGAAATCTTCCGTTGTCAGGACTTCTGTCTGTGGCAGGTCGCACATCCCGTTCAGGTCTCCGGTGATCTCCCCGTCTCCGATCGTTGCAAGCGCTGCTTCTTCGAGGACATCGGCAAACCGGATCAGGCCGGCGATCCCGTCCATTTCGCCGCGTCTGCGCAGCGCGCCGCTCCACGCGAAAAGGGTCGCCATAGGATTCGTGGAGGTCTTTTCGCCCTGCAGATGCTTGTAATAATGCCGTGTCACCGTCCCGTGCGCGGCTTCGTATTCGTAGACACCCTTCGGCGAAACCAGCACGGACGTCATCATGGCCAGGCTCCCGAATGCTGCCGCAACCATATCGGACATCACATCGCCGTCGTAATTCTTGCATGCCCAGATCATCCCGCCTTTGGAACGCATGATGCGCTGGACGGCATCATCGATCAGCGTATAGAAGTATTCGATCCCCGCCGCGGCGAAGGGTCCGGCGTATTCATTCTCATACACTTCCTGGAAAATATCCTTGAACCGATGGTCGTAGGTCTTCGAAATCGTGTCCTTGGCGGAGAACCAGAGGTCCTGCTTCATGTCGAGGGCATAGGTGAAGCAGGAGCGCGCGAAATCGTAGATGGATCCGTCCGTATTATGCATGCCGAGCAGGATCCCTTCGCCCTCGAAATCATGGATCAGCTGTCTGCGGACATCACCATTTGCATACGTAACAAGCAGTTCGGCCTTCGCCGGTCCGCCAATCCGCATCTCGCTGGCCCGGTAGATGTCTCCGTACGCATGCCTGGCGAGGGTGATCGGCCGGGTCCACGAAGGGATGATCGGGCGGATGCAGCCGGCAAGGATCGGCGTACGGAACACCGTGCCGTCGAGGATCGCCCGGATCGTGCCGTTCGGGCTCTTCCACATGGATGTAAGATTGTATTCCTTCATCCTCTGCGCATTCGGCGTGATGGTCGCGCATTTGACCGCAACACCCAGCTCCAGGGTCCTTTTCGCCGCTTCGACCGTCACCGCGTCGGCGGTATGGTCGCGATTCTCCAGGCCGAGATCGAAATATTCCGTCTTCAAGTCGATGAAAGGGAAAAGGATGATATCCTTGATCTGCTTCCAGATGATACGGGTCATCTCATCCCCGTCCATTTCAACTAGGGGGGTCTTCATTTCGATCTTGCGCATCGTTTCCTCCGAATATCCATTCTGCGTACAGTCTGCCGCAGCGGCTGATTTCGTTCATTATATTTGATTCGGCCGGAAGAATCAACAGATCAGGCCTTCATTCCGGTCGCGGACTCCGCGATGAGGACGTCCAGTGCGATCCGGTCGGTGATCCTGGATGTCTTGACAGCCAGATCCGCTTCATGGCAGCTCCGGTAGATCGATTCCAGGTTTTCGGAGGAAACATGGCCGCTCTGGCGGAGCAGCTTGGCGGCAACGAAAGGCAGCACCTTCATCTTCTGGCGGATCAGCTCCTGGTTCCCCAGGTCTTTGGCGGCGATGAGCTGACGGATGTGCCGCGACAGCATGAAAAAAATCAGCTGGACAGGCTGCTTTCTCGATATCAGGACTTCCAGGATCCGGTAGGCTTCCCCTGTCCTTCGGCCCGACAGGGCATCGATCAGGTCGAATATGCTTCCCTTCAGGTCGGCGATCCCGACGGCGTCCAGATCCTGCAGGCTGATGCGGTTTTTCGGAACGGAATGCGCATACAGTGAAAGCTTGGCGATCTCGCCGCTCATCTGGAGCAGATTGCCGTCATTGCGTCCGATCAGCGCATCGATCGTATCCGGCGGCAGACCGATGCCTTCCCGTTCAAATTCCTTGCGCACCCATATGCGAAGGGTTTCCGTGTCCGGTTTCGTAATATCCGCCAGCACGCCCCGCGCCTCGATCTCCGCGACGAGCTGCTTCTGGCGCCGGTCCACCTTGTCCTCACAGAATACAAGACAGGAGGTGCCGGATGTATCCCGGATCAGATCGATCAGGCTGATGGCTTTGTCCGGATATGCAGTCACGGCAGGAACCGCTTCCTGATCCTGCCCCTCTTCCCGCTCCCCGCCGGCAGCGGAACGGGAGGCCCCGTCATCGTCATCATCATCATCCGCCGTTTCCGTCCTGCGCGCGGCAGAGGAAAAAAGGCCGGATTTCCTGACAATGACAAGCCTTCTCTTTGATAAGAACGGCGGGGCGCCAAGCTCGCGCCGGATCCTGATAAGGTCGTCCTGCGATGCCTTCCGTTCCGGTTCGATGACTGCAAGGTCGAGTGTGCGGGAGGCGGGCTCAATGAGAAGCGTCTCGAGCGCCTTGCAGAGTTTGCCCTTCAGATACTCTTCTTCACCTTCGAGAACATAAAGATCCGCGATGATCCCTTTCTTCAGGTCGGACAGGATATCCTGGAATGACTTGCCGCTTTTCTTCTTCTCCACGTGAACGCTCCGCATCAGGGGATCATGCTTTTAACGGAGCAGACCCCCTTGTTGTACCGTACAATGACCGCGCCGTCGCGGTCGGTCCTGAATACCCGGCTCCCTGACTCCAGCAGCCTGCCGATGACCTCTTTCGACGGGTGGCCGTAGAAGTTGGCTCCGACGCTGATGATCGAGACCCCGGGATCGACTGCATTGATTATATCATGATTCGTCGAGGATGGTGAGCCATGGTGGGCGATCCGGTAAATATCCGCCTTGAGATCAAGGCCTGCGCCGATCATCTCCTCTTCGGCCGCATCGGTCGCATCCCCGGAAATCAAGATCCTGAAATCTTTATAATAAAAGAGGATCACCAGACATCCTCGGTTCAGATCTTCCGTTTCGCGCGGACGATCGGAAGATGGGTTGCAGACCAGGATCCCGGCGTCGCTGCCGATCGGGATCCGGTCATCGCGCGATGCCTCGACGATTTGCACATGATGTTCCAATGCCGCGCAATAAAGCTGCGCGGACACATCATCCTCCATGGATTCATCTTCCCCGGAAGCTGCCGGAGCATCGCCATCTTTATCCTCCGCTTCCCGTACGCTGCCGAACGCGCCGGGCGGGACGACCAGTACATTCCCGCCCCGTTCGGCAAGAAGGCCGGCAAGGGCGCCGCAATGATCCGAATGCGTGTGCGTGATGATATACATCTGCGGCCGCATGATGCCGTAATAATCCATAATGCCTTCCAGGGCCGCGCTGCCGGACCGGTCATCCCCGGTGTCGATCAGGACCGATGTTCCATCTCCTGTCATGATCAGAGTTGCATCTCCCTGCCCCACATCCGCAAACACCACGGTCAGTTCATCCCTTCGGAAAAATGGCGGGATGCCTGCGGCAAGTGCGGAAAAAAGAAAGCAGCCGGACAAGATCAGGGCGATCCGTTTCCCTTTTGCCGATCGCAGCAGCATGCAGGCCAGGACCGCAGCGACCGCGGCGGCGACCAGTGCGGGAGAACGTCCTGTCCGGACCGACAGGAAATCCAGTCTCGAAGCCGCCCCGGCTATGCCGAGAATCCAGCCGACCATCCCGCGCAGCGGAAGTGCCAGCCATTGGAGCAGATCCCCATCCGGGACGGCAGGACCCGCTGCCGCGAGGAAAAGACCTGCGGGGACCGCGAGCTGGAAAGCCGGGAGGATCTGGAGG
>CAZDPQ010000179.1:0-4940 GCA_964507305.1 uncultured Oscillospiraceae bacterium | reverse complement strand
CTTTTTTATCCAATCCCAACAGCCTCTCTCAGAATGTATTTTCCAGGCTTTGCGCGTACCCTGTCAGCTCCACATAACCACTTCCCTCAACACGCTCCCCTGACCTTTCCCCCTCAACCAGAACGGCCCCCTCCCAGTAGATAAAAGACACATTTAATTCCTGGTCAGCAAGCCGGGGACGAACCCGAAGCACGAGACCCTCCGAAGGCACCTCAATCACCCAAGCAGATGGATACACCCCGCCCGAATGGGGGCTCTTCCAGGTGTCCTCCACCCTGATTGAAAAATCCTTCACGCCCAATCGGCGTGTACTGCCGTCCCGGCGGATCACTGTGCCGTTCGAGTACGGGTCAACATCCCCATCCTGGCGTCGGATCGTATACATCATTAACTCTGAACCGTCCTGTAGTTGAACAGAAAACCAGTCCCAGCCTACCTGCCCCTGACTCAACGCGCTGGTACCAAATTCATGATCCATCCAGCTCAGTCCGCTCACCGTATACCGAACACCGCCCACCTCCAGTGTACCCCGGCTCACCAGGCGAGTCTGGCTGATGTAATAGGAGGCATTGCCGGCTTCGTCGCCCTTCTGGCTGTACCCTCTGTCTCCCTGTAAAACGGGGCCTTTAACATCCTCAAGTTCAAGAGCAAGACGAAGATCCCCCTCGTTCGCTGCGAGGTGGAATTTCCCATCCATCGTTTGTTCAACCTGCCAGTCGTCCAGCCACACCCGAAAAACCGGTTCTCCCTGTGCACCGGCCAAGCCTCCCGCCCCGCGTTGAAAGCGTTCAAAGTACTGAAAACGCTGGCCTTTCTCATCTGCCAGGGCAAAATGCGCCATGTAAACCTGATCTGTCGCCCATGCCGACTCTCGCGGCAACTGCTGAGCCGGTGCAAGCAACCCGCGCCGGAAAAACGTAAGCTGGAAACCAAATACGCGCCCTTCGGTCGTGCTCAGGTTTCCAGTGAAGTACCACCATTCCGTCTGGAACGCCTCGTGTGCCCCATGATCGCGCGGAAAAACAAACGCGCGCGGTCCTTCAGCACGCATAAAATTGCCGGGGCTGGCTTTTAACCCTTCCAGCCGCGCGCGCACCTCGGCTGTCCCAGGGCGAGGAGAAAACGCCAGCCCGGCGATTCCCAGAACCCCTCCTGCCAGCAAGAACACCAGGAACCAGCGCAGCCATCGCCTAGTCATACCGGATCGTCTCCGCCGCTGACATCCGGCTGAATCGCACCGCCGGGATGACTCCCGCCAGTAATGCCGCCACCAGTGCCACAAGCAATCCCTGTAAAAAGGCGGCTGGCTCGGCAGAGAGCTGAAGTGTCCACCCGAAGGAACGTTTATTGATCACATAGATGAGAATCACCGCCAATGCGTAACCCGTTGGCATGGCCAGCAGTCCAGCAGCCAACCCCATCAGTCCGGTTTCTAAAAATACCATACGCCGAAGCTGAGCAGGGGTGAATCCCAGCGCGTGGTAAATACCAGCTTCGCGCTGTTTTTCAACCTGGAGCAGGAATAGTGCGCTCAACACACCGATAAAAGCGACCACAGTGGCCTGAATCCGCAGGGCAACCGTGATGGTAAAGGTTCGGTCAAATACCATTAATACATCCTGGCGCAGGGTACGATTCGCCCGAATAACCAGCGGCTGTTCAGCGGCCAGGGCATCCTGTAAATCTCGCACCACCTGGTCGGCATCGATTCCGCTTGCCAGCCGCAATCCTACCGAAGTAACCGCTTTATCCTGCCAGAGCTCTCGGTAGGGGTTCATGGCCATCAACATGGTTCCTTCGCTGGAGGCATAATCGTAATAAACCCCCATTACCCGGAACGAATGCCAGCCCTGTGGCGTGTTAACCTCAATGACCTCACCGGGGTTTCGAATACCCAGTCGGTTGGCCAGCGGTTCTGACACCAACACCTCACCCGCCAGCAGGCGTTCCCAGACCCGGTCACGCTTTCCATCCAGGAATACAAACAACCGTTCGTACCCTACCGTTGAATTATCCGTGGCCGACAGGTTGACTTCTCCCACCCGCGATTGAACACTGGTTGATCGCAACGTATCCACACGCTCCACACCTGGCCAGGTGCGTAAACGGTCTATGACTTCCGGCGCAACCGGCGACATGGGCATGGCAGCGGTATAGATAGGCCCTGAAAGATAAATATCACTATGCAGGGTCTCATCCAGCCAGAGAATCACCGTCTTGCGGAAGCTATCAATCATGATCGAAACCCCTATGGTCACCGCAATCGCTACCATAAGCGCCGTGACCGTCACCGAAATCCGGCTCAGCGAGGCCAGTAAACTCCGCGGTGCTACACGCCCCACCAGCCCGAAAACGCGTCCCGTTAATGGGGAGACAAGTTTAACGAGCAACATGACCGCCAGTCCGGTCAACAAAGCGGCTCCAAGCACCGCAAGCAGCGTTCCAGCAAACCCGGTAAGCACGCCGCCCTGAGCCCGAAATACCAGCACAGAAACCCCGATCAACCCTCCTCCAGCCAGAGCAGACCACCACACCCTCCCACGGGTTGTGCTTTCCCATCCAGAACGAAGCAAAGCCACCCGCGGCGGCACTGAGGCGGCCTCCCATGCAGGAATTGCGGCAGTAATCACCGTGGCCAGCAGACCAGCCAGCGCTCCCTTAACCAGGCTGCTTACGGCTATTCCTTCCGCTCGGACAGTCGTGGTGAAATACAAATCGTTAATCGTTTGAGAGACAAGCTGAACAGTGCTCTTCCCAAGGAGTATGCCCAATCCAACTCCGGCCAGAGATCCAACAAGGCCCACAGCAACAGCTTCAAGCACTACCATGCCGAAAATTTCTCTCCGGCTGACTCCTAAACAACGCAGGGTTCCAAAAAGGTCCCGTCGCTGTACCACCGAAAAGGTCATGGTATTGTAAATGAGAAACAGCCCCACCACCAGCGCGAGTAAACTGAGCGCGGTCAGGTTGACCCGAAAAGCCGCCGTCATTTGTTCCAGGGTGGCACTGCGAGAAGATGCCGGCAGAACCAGCAGGCCCTTCGGCAGTGTTTTTAATTCGGGCAGTTCCGTCGACGGAAGGATCAGGTCTACCCGGGATAGAAAGCCCACTTTACCGGTTAATTCCTGAGCAGTAGAAATATCAGCAAGAATGACCCCCTCCAGGGTACGCCTGCTCAAATCATCGGCGGCGTCCAGAAGGCCCACCACCTCCGCCTGCCGGATCTGCCCTCCCACAGCCAGGGGGAGCTTTTGTCCAATAGCCACGTCATAGCGCTCCGCCAGAGACCGCGAAAGGATCACTGCACCAGGGTGACTCAGAAAAGCCGCCAGGGCATCCAGTGAGAGGCTGCCTTCCTGGCCGAGAAAGGAGCGAAAAGCTCTATCCGCAAACGGATCAATCCCTAGAAGTTGTAGAGGGTACCCTCCCAGTCGGGGTGAAGAAACATACTCGGTAATCACGGGGGCTATCGGATACGAAAACCCCGAAATCTTGAGCCTGGTATAAACCGCATCGGGCACGCCCGGCGGGCCGCCGACAATCTGGTGAGTGGCTTTACCGGTAAGGGTTTCAGTACTGAGCTCAAAAGCCCGCGCCGCACTGGCGTTGGCCAGGTCGATTGAAATGACCACGGCCACACCCAGGGCCACCCCAAGGATCATCAAGGCGCTCTGCCGGGCATGGCGCAGGAGATAACGTAACCCCACCATCCACAACACGGATGGAAAAAGCCCCGCCCGCTTCATTTGCGTCCATTCACCGCCACCAGGCGGCCCTCGTGTAATGAAAAGACCCGATCAGCAAAAGAAGCCGCCTCTGCCGAGTGCGTCACCAGAATCATGGTCTTTCCTGACCCACGGGTCAGATGATCGAGCAAGGCCATCACCTGCTGGCCGGTTTCTTCATCCAGATTCCCCGTAGGCTCATCCGCCAGCACCAGTGCGGGGTTATGCACCAGCGCACGAGCAATCGCTACCCTTTGCTGCTCCCCTCCCGATAAACGATCCGGGAAAGCCTTCTCGCGTCCTGCCAGTCCAACTTCAGCCAGCAATCCACGCGCCCGGTTGAAATCCGCATTTGAAGTCAGGTCGTTCAACTCCAGTGGAAGGATAATATTTTCCCAAACGGTCAGAGTGGGAATGAGGTTAAAAAACTGGAAGACAAACCCAATCCTCTGTCGGCGGAAGATCGTTCGCGCCGCTTCATCCATACCGGTCAGGCGAACCCCCTCCAGGAAAATCTCCCCGCAGTCTACGCGATCAACTCCACTGATAAGGTTCAGCAGGGTGGTCTTCCCGCTGCCGCTTTTCCCGAGAATGGCCACTATCTCCCCCCTGAATACGGCTAAACTCGCCCCCTGTAAAACAGAACGGACCTGAGCACCTTCAGGGTAATGCTTACAAAGGTCTCGAATCAACAAATAGGGAGCATCCGATGGCTCCATGGAGGGCAGTTGTTCCCTTAGAGTGATTTTTCCTGGTACAGGAGTGTTCATGCTCGCATTGTACCAGCCGGAATGCAAATCCGACAAATTTTGTATAATCCGATCTAAAACCAGTCGCGCTTCATAAAGAGGTAAACCACAATGCCCGAAAAGGCCAGAAAGATCAACACCACATAAAGCGCCGCCAGCGGATGATCCTCAAAAGGCAAGTGTACATTCATGCCAAAATAGCTGGTGACGATGGTCGGAATGCTCATCACGATGGTAATTGAGGTTAAGAATTTCATCACCACGTTGAGGTTGTTAGAAATGATTGAAGCAAACGCATCCATCATCGAGCTGAGAATGTTGCTCGAAATCCCCACCATTTCAATCGCCTGCTGGTTTTCGGTAATCACGTCCTCCAGCAAATCTTCATCTTCAGGAAACGCCTTGAAAATCTGCCAGCGCTGAAGGCGCTCCATCATCACCTCGTTGGACTTGATCGCCGTGTTGA
>CAZDPQ010000178.1:0-5029 GCA_964507305.1 uncultured Oscillospiraceae bacterium | reverse complement strand
AAGAAATGCCCGACTATTGTTTATGTATCACGAACCAAGAAAGCAGGAGAACTTGCAGATGCATTGGGAAAAGATGGATTCTCCGCGAAAGCATTTCACGGGAAAATGGATATTAAAGAAAAGATCCGGAATCAGAATGAATTCATATCCGGTGAGATCCAGGTCATGGTTGCTACATCCGCTTTCGGGATGGGCGTTGATAAGAAGGATGTAGGATTGGTTGGTCATTATGATATTTCAGATTCCCTTGAAAACTATATTCAGGAAGCCGGTCGGGCGGGGCGTGATGAACATATCCGGGCAGACTGCTACATCCTCTTTAATGAAACGGATCTGGATAAGCATTTCGCTTTACTGAACCGTACCAGAATCGATATAAAGGAAATTCAACAGGTTTGGAAGGCTATCAAAGACCTATCTTTATACAAGAAAACAATTTCACGGTCGGCATTGGAGATTGCGAAAACAGCAGGTTGGGACGAGGGTATTGAAGACATTGAAACACGCGTACGGACAGCGATCTGCGCACTGGAAGAATCAGGATTCTTGAGCCGGCTGCAGAATATGCCCAAAGTCTATGCAGACAGCATTCTTTGCCGTACTGCCGAAGACGCGGATGCCATCATTAAAAATTCACGCGAATTATCAGATCAGCAAAAAGTGCAGGCGATCCGGATCATGAAAAACCTCATCGGCAGCCGGAGCCGCTCGAAGGCACATAACGACGAAGCAGAAGCCAGAGTGGATTATATCGCGGATCTGCTGGGTTTAACGCGCGAAGAAGTGGTTTCGATTCTCAATGTACTCCGCGAAATTGGACTCCTTGCAAGCACGAAAGATCTGACCGCCTACATTTCCCGCAATGACAAAGAAAACCGTTCTCTGCACATCGCGGAATCCTACATGAGAATTGAGTTGTTCCTTCTTGATTCTTTATCAGAAGACATCACTATCTACAATATCAAGGAACTGAATGAAAAAGCAGAACAGCAGGGATGCACCGGAGCATCGGCGAACAAGATCATGACGGTGTTCCGTTATTGGAAAATCAAGAACTGGATCCGTTATGAATATCAGCCCAACTCAAGGAATCATGTGCATTTTACATTCATTGAACCACCGGATCAGATCCGAAAGAAGATCGAAATAAGGCAGGAGCTTGCCCGATTTACCGTTGGGTATCTATTCGGACTGGATGTACAGCGCTTCGAAACAGCCAGCGAGAAACTGAATCTTATTGACTTTTCCGTGCATGAGATCAAGAAAGCCTATGAGGAAAGCGCTCATCTGCAGAAAATATCGGTTTCTATTGCTGATGTCGAAGACGCGTTGTTTTTTCTTTCGCGGATGGATGCGATCCAGATCGAGGGCGGATTTTTTGTCATCTACAATCCGATGTCTCTTAAAAGGATAGAAGATGACCCCAAACGCCGATATAAAAAAGAAGATTATCAGAAATTGGAGCAGCACTTCAACGCTAAAATGCAGCAGATCCATATTGTAGGTGAATATGCCCGTATGATGGTAGCTGATTATCAAAGAGCGCTGCAATTCGTCAATGATTATTTTCACCTGAATTATAGTGCGTTTCTTGATAAGTACTTCAAGGGAGCCCGTAAAACGGAAATCAACCGAAATATAACACCCGGCAAATTCCGTGAATTATTCGGAGAGTTATCTTTGAAGCAACTGAGTATCATCAATGACCGAGACCACCAATATATTGCGGTGATTGCGGGACCCGGCAGCGGGAAAACCAGGATCCTTGTGCATAAATTGGCATCCCTGCTGTTAATGGAAGACGTCAAGCACGAACAGCTTCTCATGTTGACTTTTACAAGAGCGGCTGCGACGGAATTCAAACAGCGATTGATTAAATTGATTGGATCGGGCGCACATTTCATCGAAATCAAGACTTTCCATTCTTATTGTTTCGATCTTATCGGAAAAGTCGGGAATATCGAAAAAACCGATCATGTGATACGACAGACGATCGAGAAAATACAAAATGGGGATGTGGATCCGAGCCGGATCGCTAAAACGGTTCTGGTCATCGATGAAGCCCAGGATATGGATCAGGATGTTTATCATTTGATCACGACTCTCATGGAAAGAAATGAAGAAATGCGAGTTATCGCTGTAGGAGATGATGATCAAAGCATATTCGAATTCCGCGGATCGAGTTCAAGTTACCTGAAACAATTTGTCCGTGAAAAAAAGGCTTATGAATATGAGTTGCTGACGAATTACCGGTGTAAAAACAACCTTGTCGAGTTTGCCAATGCTTATGCGTCCCAGGCAATCAAAGACCGTATGAAGACACATGATGTGATGTCGTACACAAAAGAAGACGGTACGATCGAGATCCATCAATACAAAAACGACAATCTGATCTATCCCATTGTTGATTCGGTCGTTCATGCGGAACGGAAGGGATCTTGCTGCATCCTGACTGTTACCAATGAGCAGGCGCTCCTGATTTCCACCCTGCTGAACGAAAAAGGGGTCCCGACCAAACTGCTGCAGTCCATCGAAGGGTTTCGGCTTTCCCAGCTGGTGGAATTCCGGTATTTCATGCAAGTCCTTACAGAGGAAGAGAATTCAGTTCAGATCAGTAAGGAATTATGGGAAAAAGGTAAAAGAGAACTGAGTATACAGTTCAATCGAAGCACGCGTCGTGAAAACTGCCTGAAAATGATACAAGACTTCGAATCAGTGCATCCCGTATATAAATACCGGACGGATCTTGAAACATTTATTCAGGAATCGCATCTTGAAGATTTTTATCCGGATATCCATGATGTCGTTTACATATCTACGATCCACAAGTCAAAGGGCAAGGAATATGACCAGGTGTTTCTCCTTCTGGAACGATTTCGCCTTCAGGAGCCGGAAGACCGGCGAAAATTGTATGTTGCTTTTACCAGGCCTCGAAGCCTGCTCAGCATCTATTTATCGGATTCCTATTTGAATCGGATCCGCGTTACCGGGATGCAAATCATAAAGGATGAAAAGCCATATCCACTGCCGAATCAAATCGTTCTGCAGTCAGGGATCGCTGATGTTCATCTGGATTATTTCATCAGCCGACAGGAATTGATCCGAAACTTACAATGCGGTGATATCCTTCAATTCAGCGATACAGAGTGCATGAACAGTCAGAGGAAATCCGTCCTTCGCTTTTCTAAAAAATTCGTAACCGAACTTACTAAAAAAAGGGAGGCTGGATATCACCTGCAATCCGTGCGAGTGGGATTTATCGTCTATTGGAACAAAGAAGGCGATGAATCGCCCTATCAAGTGGTTCTTCCGGAAGTGCGGCTGCAAAAAGACGTAACATCCACTCTATCGAATCGATACGATTTGTTTGAAAGGAGTCCCCTCTCATGAAAAAGATCCTCGTCTGCCTGGTCCTATTCTGCATGATTGCCGCCGCTATGCTGCCGGCCGGATGCGCTTTGCAGGGAGGAGAGAGAAACACCTCATCCGGCGCATCGACAAACGGGCAGACCGCCGCTGAACGAGAAATCGCCGGCGCGTCGACGACGGAGGAGCTGCAGACGCTCCTGGATCGGTACGAACAAGCCGGCGACTATGCCGCCGCGCTCCTGGCGGCAGACAAGCTCATCGGACTGGGACAGGCCGGCGACGACCTTTACCTCAAACGGGCACAGCTTTGGATCGAAGTCCTGAAAGAAGCCGACGCGTCGCTCAACGATACGGTCCGCCGCGACATCTCCTCTCTCGCCGACCCCACAGCTTACCGGGACGCACTGCGGAAGCTCTATGACGATGCCGGCCTGTCGCTGCAGATCCCGTTCATACCCGATTATGCGGACACCACAGAAATCAACACCGCCGGCAGCACGCCCAACAATCTCACGAGCGGTGTCTGGAGCGACGGCTTCAAGGAAAACTACACGGGCCTGTTCACCGCGCAGGGCGACTGGATCTATTACGCAGCCGCGAACGAAGGATTCGCCCTCTACAAACAGCGGACCGGCGCGCCGGAAAGCCGGCGTTTGATCTGCCCGGACGGTGCATGCGGCATCAACGTGATCGGCGACTGGATCTACTTCATCAATCTCTCCGACAACCACGCGATCTGGCGGATCCGCACCGACGGCAGCGACAAAGCCCGTCTCACCGCGGACCCCGCCGGCTGCCTGTGCGCCATCGGCGACTGGATCTATTACACCAACACCGCCGACGGCTCCGGCATCTACCGGATCCGGACCGACGGCACCGCCCGCGACGGCTTCACCAAACCCGCGCACAGGCTGTTTCCCGACGGCGATTACCTGTACTTCTCCACACCGGACGACCGCAACCTCCTCCGCACCCGGATCGGCGGCACCGGCGACGTGGAGTTCATTCTCAAGAATGAATGGAACATCAACGCTAAAATCGTGGACGGTTGGCTGTACTACCTGACCGACCGGAACGGCATGGTCCTTGCCAAGTGCCGGCCGGACGGCAGCGAATACGCCGAGATCTGGCGCTACGACGCCAAAGTAAACCACTTCAGCCTGTCAGGCGGCACGCTGCTGGTCTCCGTCCGCGATGACATGAAGACCGAATCGATTTACCTGCTTGATCTCGCGACCCTGGAGCAGAAGTCGCGCATCGAATCCATTTCCAGCGAAGCGATCTGCACCGCTGCCGACGGCACCGTCTACTTCATCAACGAGCTCGATGGCCGAACATGGAACGAGCTGGATCTCGAAACCCAGGCAATCACGAAAATCGGCTGAAAAGACCATAGGAAAAGCAGCCTTGTGATTATCTGCATGTAGAAAATTCTGCAACCATTGGGAAGTGCGATTTTTTGACGATGTAATCCGCGTCATATTTGATTGGTATTGTTGGAAATAATAGTATAATGAAAACTAAGTGATTCATTAGTGGAAATTCTTTTGCATCAGTAACGCACGGATTCAACAAGTGTACCAGATATTATTAAGAATAATAACAAGTCAAGTCCAAAAAGTTGGTGTAAATTGCCTTTCGGTATCTGCATATTTCAGCC
>CAZDPQ010000177.1:0-5061 GCA_964507305.1 uncultured Oscillospiraceae bacterium | reverse complement strand
TCTACGGGTATCTGCCGGACGGTTCCGTCATTTTCGCCAGCGAAGCCATCAATCTTGTCGGGATCTGCGATCCGGTGATCCCGTTCCCGCCGGGACATTACTACGCGGACGGGCGGTTCGTGCGCTACCGTGACATCACCGCTCTCGAGCCGTACTGCCGCGACGATATCAACACCGTGTGCGAGGGGATCCGATCCAGATTGACAGCCGCCGTCGTAAAGCGCCTGGACGCCGATGCGCCTCTCGGGTTTCTGCTGAGCGGCGGCCTCGACAGCAGCCTCGTCTGCGCCATCGCGGCGAAGACACAGGACAAGCCGATCCGCACCTTTGCGATCGGGATGAAAAAAGATGCGATCGACCTGAAGTACGCCAAAGAAGTCGCGGACTACCTTCACAGCGACCATACCGAGGTCATCATCACCAGCGACGACGTGCTGGCTTCCCTCAGCGACGCGATCCGCGTCCTCGGCACGTACGACATCACCACGATCCGGGCCAGCATGGGCATGTATCTGATCTGCAAGGCTATCCACGGACAGACGGACATCCGCGTCCTCCTGACCGGCGAGATCTCCGATGAACTGTTCGGATACAAGTATACGGATTTTGCGCCGGATCCCGCCGAGTTCCAGAATGAAGCCATCAAGCGGATCCGCGAGATCCACATGTACGATGTCCTTCGAGCGGACCGCTGCCTCGCCGCACATTCGATCGAAGCCCGCGTACCGTTCGGCGACCTGGAGTTCGTACGTTATGTCATGGCGATCGACCCCGCGATGAAAATGAACACCTACGGCAAGGGCAAATACCTTCTCCGCCGCGCGTTCGAGGGGGACTGGCTCCCGCAGCCGATCCTGCAGCGCGAGAAGGCGGCTTTCAGCGACGCGGTCGGCCACTCGCTGGTCGACGACCTGAAAAGCTACGCCGAAGCGCTTTATCCGGACCATTCGTTCGAGCGCCTGTGCGCCGCGTATGAGTATGCCAGGCCATTCACGAAGGAAAGCCTCATGTACCGCGAGATCTTCGAACGGCATTTCCCGGGGCAGGCCGGAATGGTCAAGGATTTCTGGATGCCGAACAAAACCTGGCAGGGCTGCAATGTGAATGACCCTTCCGCAAGGGTGCTTGCCAATTACGGTGCCAGCGGGCTTTGACCGGCGGGCTCCATCTGCCCGGATGGAATCTGCCGAACAGTATTTGCAAGTCAATGCATTGAATATTGCATTATGACGAATTTTTACGCAACCGTTGAACTCACGGCCGGGCTGTGTTATAATCGGGTCACAACGAGCGGAAACGCGGGATCCCCGCCATAGCGGACAGCGGACGGGATCCCATGGAGGCTTGCTTACAGGCCGCCGGCACACGAACGGACTTCAAAGGCGAATGTCTTTCCCTTTGCAAGGCCGTTTTTTGTACCTCCGAACAAAACGGAGGCTTCGGCCGGCAGAAAGGCGTTTTGCAAGTGTTGATTTTTGTTCTTTCATTTGTAGCAGGCAAGGAGGTCTTTGCATGATCGATTCCAAATCCGCGGTGCCGGAACGGCAGGGATTGTATGATCCGGCATTCGAGCACGATGCCTGCGGGATCGGGTTTGTCGTCCGCGTCAACGGTGAAAGATCCCATCAGGTCGTCACAGACGCCCTGCAGGTCCTGGTCAGCCTCTCCCATCGCGGCGGCGCCGGCAGCGAGGACGGCACCGGTGACGGAGCCGGCATCCTGATGCAGATCCCGGACCGGTTTTTCCGCCGCGTATGCCCCGATGCCGGCATCACGCTCCCGCCGCCCGGCGATTACGGAGTCGGCATGGTCTTCATGCCGCGCGATCCCGTCATCCGGGAGGAATGCCGGCGCATGATCGACCGGATCGTCGCGGAGGAAGGACAGACCGTCCTCGGGTGGCGCGTCCCGCCGGTCAATGATTCCGCCCTCGGCTCCAAAGCCAGGTCCAGCCGTCCGTCGGTCCGTCAGATCCTGATCGCGAAGTCTGCCGGCCTGCCCGACGCTGCGGCATTCGAACGCAAGCTGTATGTGATCCGCAGACGCTGCGAAAAGCTGGTCCGTGACCTGGCCGAGACAAGCAGCAACTACTTTTATTTTGCCAGCCTGTCGTCCCGCACGATCGTCTACAAGGGGATGCTGACGGCCGGACAGGTCGACGGCTTTTACCTCGACCTCCGCGATTTCGACGTGGAGTCGGCGCTGGCGCTCGTCCATTCCCGCTACAGCACCAACACGTTCCCGAGCTGGGAGCGCGCCCACCCCTACCGATACCTGATCCACAACGGAGAGATCAACACGCTGCGCGGCAACGTCAACTGGATGAAGGCGCGCGAATCGACGCTGCAGCCCGGCCTGTTCGGCCCCGACCTCGGGAAGATCCTGCCGCTGATCCAGGAAGAGGGCAGCGATTCCGCTATTTTCGACAACTGTCTTGAGTTCCTTCACCTGTCAGGCCGTTCGCTTCCGCATTCCGCCATGATGATGGTTCCCGAGCCGTGGGAAAACAATGAGGGGATGAGCAGCGAGCTGAAGGCTTTCTACGAATACCACAGCACCCTGATGGAGCCCTGGGACGGCCCGGCTGCCATGGCGTTCACCGACGGCATCCGCGTCGGCGCTCTGCTGGACCGCAACGGCCTGCGCCCGTCGCGCTACACTGTCACATCCGACGGCCTGGTCATCCTGTCATCCGAGACGGGCGTGCTGGACATCCGGCCCGACCGCATCCTGCGGCGCGGGCGGCTGCTTCCGGGCCGCATGCTCCTGATCGACACGCAGGCCGGGCAGATCATCGACGACGCGGCGCTGAAGGGTGAAATGGCCTGCGCCCGACCGTATGGCGAATGGCTCGGGCGGAATATGTTCCGCCTGGACGACCCGGAAGGATCGGACGCAGAAATTCCCGCCGTTGTGAAGCATGATACGGCGGATCCCGCCGTTGTGAAGCATGATACGGCGGATCCCGCCGTTGTGAAGCATGATGCGGCGGATCCCGCCGTTGTGAAGCATGATACGGCACTGACCCTGGAGCAGAAGGAAAAGATCTTCGGCTACACCTATGAGGATCTCCGCCTGGCCGTCCTGCCGATGGCGTCGGACGGCGAAGAGCCGATCGGCTCCATGGGGACCGACACGCCGCTCGCTGTCCTTTCGAAGGAGCCACAGACCCTGTATGCCTATTTCAAGCAGATGTTCGCGCAGGTGACCAACCCTCCGATCGACGCAATCCGCGAGTCGATCGTGACATCCACATTCGTCTATCTCGGACCGGAAGGCAGCCTTACCGGGAGCGGGACGGAAGACTGCCCCGTGCTGCGCCTGGACTCCCCCGTCATCCCGGACAGCGATCTTCGCCGCATCCGCGGTCTGGACATCCCGGGACTGACCTCGGCGACCCTGGACATCCTTTTTCCGGCAGGCAGCGGCAGAACCGGACTTCATCGGGCGCTGAACCACCTGTTCAATGAAGCGGACGCAGCGATCCGGCGCGGCACGAGCATCCTGATCCTGTCCGACCGGGGCGTCAGCGTTTCCCGGGCGGCCATCCCTGCCCTGCTCGCCGTCTCCGGCCTGCACCATCACCTGATCCGGAGCGGGACGCGCACGCGCGTCAGCCTGGTCCTGGAGTCCGGCGAACCCCGCGAGGTCCACCATTTTGCCCTGCTCCTCGGATATGGCGTTTCTGCCGTCAACCCCTGGCTTGCGCTCGAGATTGCCGGGGATTCGGCCCGGAGCGGACGCTTGGAGGATCGCAGCGTTCACGAGGCGCAGAAAAACTATCTCAAAGCCGCCGTCAAGGGCATCGTCAAAATCCTGTCGAAAATGGGGATTTCCACGATCCAGAGCTACCAGGGATCCCAGATTTTCGAAGCCGTCGGGATCGGCCGCGCGGCTGTCGACGAATATTTCACCGCCACACCCTCCCGCATCGGCGGGATCGGGCTCGAGGAGATCGCCGCCATGGCCGGTCACAGCCACGCCGCCGCCTTTGCCGGCCCGGAAGCCGACCCGGGCCTTCCCTCCGGCGGACACGTCCAATGGCGCAGCGACGGCGAATACCACATGTACAATCCCATGACGGTCCACCTGCTCCAGCAGGCCTGCCGGAATGGGGATTACACACAGTTCCGCGCGTATTCCGATCTCCTGAACGACGAGACGCGTCCGGTCACGCTGCGCGGACTGCTCGAATTCGTGCCGTCGGAGACTCCTGTCCCGCTCGACGAGGTAGAGCCGGTGGAAAAAATCCTGCGCCGCTTCAAGACCGGCGCCATGTCTTACGGCTCGATCAGCCGCGAAGCGCATGAGGCTCTGGCGATCGCGATGAACCGCCTCGGGGGGAAAAGCAACACCGGCGAGGGCGGGGAGGATCCCGAACGGTTCCGGCCGCTACCGAACGGCGACTCGCGCTGCAGCGCGATCAAGCAGGTGGCGTCCGGGCGCTTCGGCGTCACGGGCCATTACCTTGTCAACGCAGAAGAACTGCAGATCAAGATCGCCCAGGGAGCAAAACCGGGCGAAGGCGGACAGCTTCCCGGCCGCAAGGTCTACCCCTGGATCGCCGCGACCCGCCATGCGACGCCGGGCGTCGGCCTGATCTCCCCGCCGCCGCACCACGACATCTACTCGATCGAAGATCTGGCCGAGCTGATCTACGACCTCAAAAACGCCAATGACAAAGCACGCGTCAGCGTCAAGCTCGTTTCCGAAGCCGGCGTCGGGACCGTCGCGGCCGGTGTTGCCAAAGGCCGCGCGGACGTGGTCCTGATCAGCGGATACGATGGCGGCACCGGCGCGTCCCCCCGCACCAGCATCCGGCATGCCGGGCTGCCCTGGGAACTCGGCCTGGCCGAGACCCATCAGACCCTGCTGCTGAACGACCTGCGCAGCAGGATCACGGTCGAGACCGATGGAAAGCTCATGACCGGCAGGGATGTCGCAGTCGCTGCTCTTCTGGGGGCTGAGGAATTCGGCTTCGCGACCGGGCCGCTGGTCGCGCTCGGCTGCATAATGATGCGGGTGTGCAATCTCGACACCTGCCCCATGGGGATCGCCACC
>CAZDPQ010000176.1:0-5150 GCA_964507305.1 uncultured Oscillospiraceae bacterium | reverse complement strand
TTCGAGTCCCCGGTGGATCATTTTTATTTAAGCGGAATGGGTTCGGGGTCCCCGCAGGGGGATGCTATTCGAGTCCCCGGTGGATCATTTTTTATTTAAGTGGAATGGGTTCAGGGTCCCCGCAGGGGGATGCTATTCGAGTCCCCGGTGGATCATTTTTATTTAAGCGGAATGGGTTCGGGGTCCCCATGGGGGGATGTTATTCGAGCCCTGACAGGTGTTCATCCAAACGTCAATTCGGGAGAGAAGGTTCCATACGATGATGATCGGGTCATCCCTGGATGCTTCGGAGGGGCGTGGCCTGCTTCTCCGTGAGCTATTGCTGGATTTCCGGTAAAACTTCGTCTCCGCTCAAAAAACATGCCGTCAGGTGATGGGGGCATTCTGAGCTTTTAACCCCTTTCGCCAGGGATGATGAATATCCTATCCTGCGGATTTCTCAAATTTGCTCTTGACTTAAAGCTGACTCCAGCCTCTAAAATACGGGATATGCTGTATCCTGTGCGCTCCGTGACCGAGGTGTACCTTTTCGAAGATGAAGCGAACCATGCATTCCTGCGCTTGAGGTATGCGCGTTGAGAATCATTCCGATGCCAGGATTATCGAACCTGTGGAGGCCATTCTCAGACTGTTTGCCCTCTGCCGTTACCGCGTTATGCATCCCGTTCCCTGTCCCATACCAGTAGGGAGATCATGGCTTTGCCTTCATTTGCCATCCCTGCATCGAGTGCCAGACAACCAGGCGCGAGAAATCTCTGTCTTAGTGGAGGAATTTATTTTATGGAACAATCATCGTTGATTTTGGAGCAACAGGTTTCATCTGCCAGACGCAGAATCGCCATCGGCGTTGGGGCTGTTTTTTTTACCCAGTTTATCAGCTATCTTTTCATCAACGCGCGTAACATTGCCACACCCAGAATGATTGCCGAATTGAACGGTATGCCATGGTTCTCGTGGTTAATTGCCTTACCGGCTCTGGGGGGGGCAATAGGCACACTGATCTTTGGCAGGCTGTCTGATATGTATGGGCGGCGCAAGATTTTGCTCGTGACCATGGTGTTCCTGGCGGCAGGGTTATGCCTGGTGCCGCTGAGCCGGTCTATGGGGGCGGTGGTGGCCATTCAGACCGTTATGAGCGTGGGCTGGTGGGCTATTGTGCCGCTCTGCTTTACCGCCATCGGCGATCTGTTCCCTCCGGAAGAACGGGCAAAATGGACGGGGTTGCTCAACCTGCCTTCGGGGATTGCCGCAACGATCGGGCCGGTGCTGGGTGGGCTGGTGGCCGACAGTTCCTGGGGCTGGCGGGGGGTGTTCTGGGCATCGCTCCCTCTGGCACTTCTTGCAGGCGTTTTCATTGCCCTGGGACTTCCCAAACACAGTTCTCCCCGCCGCCAAAGCATCGATGGATGGGGTATTCTCAGTATGGCAATTGCCACCACGGCGCTGATCATCGGGTTTTCCTGGCTGGGGGTGCCGGAGAGGCGGGGAGAGGGTGCGTTCCTTATCGGAGTAGCCGGGATCGCCTGGGCGGGGTTCATTGCCATCGAAAAAAAGGCTGAGGCTCCCATTCTGGATCCGCAGGTGTTGTTCAATCGCGCTTTCCTCACGGTGGCTGCGGGCGGCTTTCTGTACTTTTTCGGTTCTGTTGCCATGAATGCTTATGCCCCTCTGTTTGCTCAAAATGTTATGGGGGTGAGTGCTACGCTCAGCGGTTCCATGCTGACCCCCTATACGATGCTGGTGGCTTTTATGGGCATTCCCACCGGCTTCCTGCTGGCAAAAACCAGGAAGTATCAGTGGGTGTACGTTTTCAGCTTTGGCGTCATCGGGCTTGCCATGTTTACCATGGGGCGCTTCACGGCCCATACGCCCATCTGGGTGTATATTCTCGTCACTTCTGTAGCCGGATTAGGGATGGGGGTCATCCCTACGATTAACGCGGTGATGGCACAGCTCACCGTTCCCAAACACCTGCTGGGCGTGGCGGTTGGCGCCATTTTCTTCTTCCAGATGGTGGGAATTGCTGTGGCTCCAGCAGTTCTGGGACTGGTGCAAAACAGCGCTTCCACACTCGAAGGAGGACTGAAACTGGTCTTCCTGGCAGGGGCGATGGCTATGTTGATAGCTTTGTTCCTGATGATGACTCTTCCGCAAATTTCTGCGAATGGTGAGTGAGAAGGGGATGGTTTTCGGTAAATGCCCTGTCTTGTCCGGTTTAGCCGGGGTGGATGCGCCGGTGGGCTTTTTTCTGGCAGGTTTGGAGGGGAAAATATCCCCATTTTTCATTTTTTCCTTGACTTAGAGTTAACTCCAGGTGTTACACTGGTAATGGAGGTGGATGATGAAGATCGCAGAAGTGAGCGAGAAAACAGGCGTTTCTCCCGATACGCTCCGCTATTATGAGCGGGTGGGACTGCTTCCCTCGGTCAGGCGGAACGAAGGTGGAATCCGTGAGTACGATGCCACAGATTTGAGGCGTATTGAGTTCATTAAGTGTATGCGCCGTGCGGGTCTGCCGGTGGAAACCCTCATCGAATACGTCCAGCTTGTTCTGCAGGGCGACCAGACCATCGAGGCCAGAAAGGAGATTTTGCAGGAACAGCGCGATTTGCTCGCCGCCCGGATTGCAGAGATGCAGAAAACACTGGATCTTTTGAACTACAAGATTGGCGTTTATGAGAGTGCTCTTCTGGAGAAGGAGAAAGAAATGCTCTCCAGGGTTGAGGAATTTTAATTCAGAAAGAGAGGAAGACAAAAACATGGAATACACCAAGCTCGGCAACACCGGAATGGATGTGTCGCGGATTTGCCTTGGTTGCATGGGGTTTGGTAAGGCGCCGGGGTGGACGCACAACGCCTGGGCGCTGGATGAGGAAGAGAGCCGCGCCGTCATCAAGAAGGCGCTGGAGCTGGGGATTAACTTTTTCGACACGGCCAACATTTATGCCTATGGCGCCAGCGAGGAAATCCTCGGACGTGCGCTCAGGGATTTTGCCAGCCGGGATGAGGTAGTCCTTGCTACCAAAGTGTGGGGGAAGATGCGCCAGGGGCCGAACGGGGGCGGGCTTTCGCGCAAGGCCATCCTGAGCGAGATCGATCACAGCCTGAAGCGGCTGGGAACCGATTACGTGGATCTTTACCAGATCCATCGCTGGGACTACGAAACGCCGATCGAAGAAACCATGGAAGCGCTGAATGACGTTGTCCGCGCTGGCAAAGCCCGTTATATCGGCGCTTCGGCCATGTACGCCTGGCAGTTCCAGAAGGCGCTGTTTACTGCCGAGAAGCATGGCTGGGCGCGCTTTGTCTCGATGCAGAATCACCTCAATCTGATCTACCGGGAGGAAGAGCGCGAAATGCTCCCCCTTTGCCGCGATGCGAAGATCGGCTGTATCCCTTACAGCCCGCTTGCGGCCGGCAGGCTGACGCGCGACTGGTCGCCAGACAGCTCGGTGCGCGCTCAAACAGATCCTATTGCCAGGCAAAAGTACGATGCAAGTGCCGAATCGGACCGCAAAGTTATCGAGCGGGTTGCCGAAATTGCCGAAAAGCAGGGGGTGAGCCGGGCTCAGGTGGCTCTGGCCTGGCTGCTGCAAAAGCAACCTGTGGTTGCACCCATTATCGGGGCCACCAAAGTATCTCATCTTGAAGAAGCCGTCGGTGCGCTGGCGGTGAAATTAACCGCGGATGAGGTGGCCTATCTGGAAGAACCTTACGTGCCGCATCGCGTGGTGGGCGCTTTGTAAAACGAAAAGGAGGAGCCATGCAGAGCGTAGTTTTAAATAATGGGGTTGAAATGCCCATTCTGGGGTTTGGCGTCTTTCAGATATCTGACCCTGAGGAATGTGAGCGCGCCGTGTTAGACGCGCTGGAGACCGGCTACCGCCTGATTGATACTGCGGCGTCTTACATGAATGAAGAAGCCGTGGGCCGGGCCATCAGGCGGAGCGGGGTGCCGCGGGAAGAGATTTTCTTGACCACCAAACTGTGGATTCAGGACGCCGGTTATGAGCCCACGAAAAAGGCCTTTGAAAAGTCACTGGCCAGGTTGCAGGTAGATTACCTCGATTTGTATCTGATTCATCAGCCCTACGGCGATGTGCACTGTTCATGGCGGGCCATGGAAGAACTGTACCGCGAAGGACGGGTGCGTGCCATCGGGGTGAGCAATTTTTACCCTGACCGCGTCATGGACCTGATCATGCACCATGAGGTCATTCCTGCGGTGAATCAGATCGAGACGCATCCTTTCCACCAGCAGGCGGCCACGCAGAAGTTCCTGCAGGAAAACGGGGTGCAGATCGAATCCTGGGGGCCTTTTGCAGAAGGGCGCAACCAGATCTTCCAGAATGAAGTTCTGGTTTCCATCGCCCGGGCGCACCAGCGGACGGTGGCGCAGGTTATTTTGCGCTGGTTGATTCAACGCGGTGTGGTGGTGATTCCCAAGTCGGCGCGCAGGGAACGTATTGAAGAAAATTTCCATGTTTTTGACTTTGAACTCACCCCCCAGGACATGGCCGCTATCGCCGCTCTGGATACCGGGCGCAGCCTCTTTTTTGACCACCGCGACCCTGAGGTTGTGAAGTGGCTGGCATCTCGTAAACTTCCAGTTTAGCCGAGGTTGAGGCGTTGCTTCCCTTTTCTAACACTCCGCCGGTGGGAATCTTTTCTACCGGCGGAGGTTTGGTTCATCAGACGGTCGTTTCGGCGATCTATGCGGAGGCAGGTTGTGAAAGCAGTGCGCCTGCCTGTTTGGTTTGTGGATACGCCAGACAGGAACAACGGTTTACCCTGGCGGGATTTTCGCAAATCTCCCCGGTTTTTAAGCAAAAAACGGTTTGCGAAAACTGCTCCGAAGCCCAAGAACAGTGCCCCTTCAGAATGGCCTTAAAATGCCCGTAAAGGCTTGAAAATGGTTGTATAATAGGTTTTGAGGTGCAAAAATACGCAGTTGCATCCCCCTCGATCCGTTAGTGGATACTGAAATACGGGATTCAGCGGGACATTCAGTACCGCGAACGTGTTGCATCCCCCTCGATCCGTTAGTGGATACTGAAATGACGCGGATGGCAAGCGGGGGAACGATCAACGTAGGGTTGCATCCCCCTCGATCCGTTAGTGGATACTGAAATACGACGGGCAAGGAATAC
>CAZDPQ010000175.1:0-5179 GCA_964507305.1 uncultured Oscillospiraceae bacterium | reverse complement strand
TACCGATAAG
The DNA here is from genome assembly GCA_964507305.1 of uncultured Oscillospiraceae bacterium. Taxonomy (GTDB): domain Bacteria; phylum Bacillota; class Clostridia; order Saccharofermentanales; family UBA5734; genus JAQVYV01. The sequence goes on along the minus strand of CAZDPQ010000175.1, from coordinate 5,169 downwards.
GACGAATTAGGCTGAACAGCGCAGCCGGCAGCAGTTCCTGATTCATGCGGTACAGGTGAGCCGGGCGGTATATATTGACAAATGCCGTATTACGGGGTATCATGTAGCTGTAGTTTTATATGAATTGAATGGACGATATTACGGAGGGGGATACTATGAAGAAGCGTAACAATAGAAAGAGCGGTTTTACCCTGATTGAGCTCATCGTCGTGATCGCGATCCTCGCGATTCTGGCCGCCGTCGCCGTACCGAATTATATCGGCTTGTCCAAGAAAGCTCAGACGGCTACACAGGTCGCTGCCGCCGCCGAGTTTGCCAATGCCATCAACATCACCAATACTCTGACGCCGAATACATTCACTGCAGCCAATTTTACATATGCCACAGATGCCAACGTTACTGCGGTTATAACCGCCCTTGGCACTTTGGCGCCGGTCACCGGATTTGCGTCGACCGCAGCGGATCTGGGGAAATATGTATTGGCGAGGATCACGATTGCCAGCGGTGTCGCTCAGGTCACAAACAAGAATGATATTACCTGATATTTATCAATGATGATTTAAGATCGGGCTCCCGGCGTATTGAACGCCGGGAGCTTTTGCTCCGCTTTTGAATACCGCCCCGGCCGGAGATGCATGCAGCCGGGAAAGGCAACAGGGAAGTCCGGTTCTCCGGGATGATGATCAAGTGGACCGGGGTTGGCCGCGGGACAGGAACAGACCACAGTGTTTTGGACTTGCTATCTGACAGTGCTATTTTTCTTCCTCGGTCTGATCATGGGCTCGTTTTATAATGTATGCATCTACCGTATACCGGCCGGCCGATCCATCATCACACCGCCTTCGCATTGCGGGAACTGCCTGCACCGTCTGGCTCCGTTGGATCTGATCCCTGTGATCAGTTGGGTCGCCCTGAGACGAAAATGCCGCTACTGCGGTGCTCCGATCGCCTGGCGCTATCCACTGGTCGAGCTTTTAACAGGGATCCTGTTCGCAGCTCTGTATCTGATTCATGGACTTGCCTGGCGACTTCCGTTTGATCTGGTTTTTGTGTCGCTGATGATCCTGACTGCTTTTATCGATATTGACCACAGGATCATTCCCGACCGATTCATTCTGATCGGCTTCGCTCTCGGAGCCGTATCGCTCTTTCTGCAGGATGCGGTTTCATGGAGAAGCGCATTGGCAGGCGGAGCGATCGGAGGAGGATTTCTGTTGCTGGGTGATCTTGCCGGCAGAGTCTTTTTCCGCAAGGAGGGGATGGGATTCGGTGATGTCAAGCTGATGGCGATGGCCGGATTCTATCTCGGGATACGGCAGACAGCCGTTTCGCTCCTTGCGGCCATATGGGTCGCAGCCGCTGCGGGCATCATCTTATTACGGATCCGGAACGACAAATCAGACCATTATATGCCTTTTGGTCCGTTTATCGCCTTGGGAAGCGTATTCTCCGTTTTTTGGGGTAATGAGCTGTCTGCGTGGTACTTATCCAAATTGATGTGATCCCCTCGCCGCTGCTGCGGCAGGGTCCATCAGCCATACAGGCAGAAAGGACATCCAATGTTTTCTTTGAAAAAACTTATCAAAGACGAATCAGGACAGTCTGTTGTCCTGATTGCCATCGTATTTGTTGTGCTTTGCGTATTTGCCGCCTGCGTTATTGATATCGGGCGGGTGGCGTTTGTGAAACAGCAGATGCAGAATGCTGCGGATGCCGCTGCCCTGGCAGGTGCACAGAAACTGCCGGATGCTGCTGCGGCTGAAGCCGCTGCTGTCGACTATGCCCGGAAAAACGGAATGGAGACGGCAGAAACGACCGTTGATGACTCATACCGGAGCAATGAGGAATGCATCGGCGTGACATGCACCCGTACCGTGCAATATACATTTGCCCGCCTGATCGGCTATACGACAGCCGAAGTTTCCGCGACGGCAATCGCCGAAAAAAGCGGGATAAACACTGCCTCGTTCGATTACGCGGTGTTCTCCGGAAGTACGACCAGCACACTGACATTCAACGGCAGCGGATTATATATCGGAGGGAATGCTCATACGAACTACAAATTCGTCATCAATGGTTCCAACCAGACCGTTACCGGATCCGCGGAAGCCGTTTCGACTTTTACGATCAATGGCTCTAGTATCACGATAGGACAGAACTGCCAGGGTTCGTCGGTGACAACACATGGCAGCAGCATCAGCATCGGGAAAAAAGTGATCGGAGCGGCATCGGTCATCGCGATGCCGGATTTTTCAGCATCCATAAAAACAGAAGCGGGTAATGCCGGCACAGACTATACCGGAAGCAAGACCTTCAGCGGCAGCAATATCAGTGTCGTTTCACCGATCTATGTTGATGGCAACGTTATCGTGAACGGCAGCAATTTTACAGGAAGCGGGATCATCGTCGCGACCGGGAATATCACGTTCAATGGCAGCAGTCTTCAAAATGCTTCCGGAGAGGCGATCTGCTTTTATTCCGTGAATGGCAATATCACGGTTAATGGCGCCGGCGCTCAATTGGATGGGATCGTATATGCTCCGAACGGCTCGATCATCATGAACGGATCAAACCAGACAGTCCATGGCAGGGTGATCGGGAAATCGGTCACATTCAACGGCAGCGGTGTCGAAATCATTGCCGGTGCCGGAGATTTGTACTGTCTTCCATCGGCAACCGTTCAGATCATCGGCTGATAAGGGAAACAACCGATGATCTGAAGTTCGATGGCCCGTTTATTGAACTATGGTTCAGAACTATGATGCAGCGCCCTGAAAACTTTACAGAGAACATCTTCTATATTATAATAGTAGTGTCTTTGCGAAGGTCTTGTTGAGAAAACTTTGCCCGACGGATCTTATGGCTTCGATGTTTCTCCGATTATCAATGCATCATCGTAATCATGATCATGCCCCGGTAGGCACTTGTGAGGCGGAATATGGATCAGAAACGGATACGGAGGAACCATAATATACGACGAAATGACGGTGCGGCTCTTATAACGGTCATGATCGTTCTGATCATCCTTAGCGTTTTCATTGCCGTCATATCTACAATACTCATGACCAACCTGAATGAAGCGAAATACCAGGAGAATTATGTCCGGGCCTATTATCTTGCGGAATCCGGGACGGATCTATGCCTGGCGGCACTCCTTCAGGAAGGGATCGGCGGGAGTAATGACACCCTTTTATACAAGCAATACAGCGTTACCGCCAAACCGAATATTGCGACGACTCCGACATTGACCGACACCATGGCGCTGACCGGAGGGACTGTCAACATTACGGTACATGCAATCACGGTGGATGGCGAGCGCTGGGTAGAGATCACTTCTTTAGCTACACTGACCGGCACCGGTATTACGAAGACCGTGACCCTTCAATTCCAGGTGTCCAATCCCCTGGTTCAGAAGAGATCATGATTTCAGACGGGGGTGTTCTATATGAAAAATAAATTTCTGCGGTCACGCAAGGGATTTACTTTACTCGAAGTACTTATCGCCATGGGTATTTTATCCGTAGTCATGGCTTTGGCATTTTCCATGCTTCTGTTCGGGAACCGGCTCCTGGTGATCAGCGAAAACGAATACAATTTTCAGTTTGCCACCCGAATGGCTCTGTACAGCACAAGCGACAGCATCCGTTATTCTACAGCGGTATTTACGATACCGAAGTCCAGTTTCAGGGCGGACAACCTGGATACGGACTGGGATTATATCGGGATCGTGGAAACTGCAGAAGGTCAGGAAATCGTAAAATACACTTACAATAATGAAACCGGTGTCCATGACGCCACGGTACTCGTTCCTGCCCGTTCCGGCGTCAAGTTTCTGTTTACATTTACGAAGGTCAATCCCGCTGATGAGGATAGTCTGCTCCAGTTTTCGATCCAGACGATCCCTGCCGGGAGTGTAGACGAATACGGCAGACCCAAACCTGATCTGACAGTCACCTCGGAGGTAGAAGCTTTGAATTCGCTGCAGGTGATCGACCTAAGCACCGTGTCGGATCCTGCTGTAGCCATCGCTTTCAAGCCGGATGAACGCAAGAAGACCGTTGTAGGCCATATTTCCTTTGTCATGGATGTTTCAGCAAGCATGGCCGACACATTAGACGGCCATTCGGCCGGATACCATGGCGCAAGCAGCCGCATCTCTATCCTGCAGGCGGAGGCCAAGACACTGATCAATAAGTTCGCGCAGGAGGATAACATCGATATCGCATTGATCCCTTTCGAAACCTCAGCCAATACATCCCAGTACTACACCCATGCATTCAGAAATGCAAAGACCGCTACGGCTCAGTTGATCACGGATATCAACAACCTCCGTGCGGATGGCGGCACGAATACCGGAGACGGGCTGAGACGGGCATATTATGCTTTGCAGACCCATAATGCGGAAGCCCGGGCAATCGGCAATACTCCGAGCAATTACCTGATCATCCTTGTGGATGGTGTTACCACTTTTGCGAGTGTGATCAGCGACCGGAACCGTACTTTCGTGACAGCTGACGGGAATGTTGACGTAAGCGGTTATCTCGACCGGGGCAGGGATGAGTACAGTCCGACTTCTCAGATCGCGGGCAACGGTTCAACGCTGGATCCTGCAGGGACCGCTTATGTCAATGCGATCGGCCACTTTTATAAAGATCATTCCTTTGCGAAGGTCTATGTTATCGGTTTTTCATCTCTTCGTTCAGAACTCGAAAGTGTCAATGATATCGCAGAAGCCTGTTCGACTTCTTCGCGGGTATTCACCGCCGACAGTTCGGATGCATTGAACACCGTCTTTTCGGAGATCCAGCAGGATATCGTTCAGGACCTCTGGTATCTCCAGGGACCGAATCTGTAACATTAGTCCGGGTTGCGGCCGGAAGCCCCCTTTCGGGAAAAAGAAAGGCATATTATGAGAAAGAACAGCGGATTCACATTGATCGAAATCATCATCGCGATCGCGATCCTTGGTGTTCTGTCCATTGGTATCCTGACGGCATTTTCAGGTCAGTTCCAGCAGATCCATCTGTCGCGTGATATCACGAAACACATTTATACCGCCCAGCAGGACATGGAAGTGACGATCACGGAGATCCAGAAAGCCATCCAGAACGGAACGGAACCGGAAGGAGGCGGAAAGACAGCCTATACATTGTTTTCCGGGCAGTCCTA
>CAZDPQ010000174.1:0-5190 GCA_964507305.1 uncultured Oscillospiraceae bacterium | reverse complement strand
CCCTGCTTTTCCATCAATTCATCATGCGTTCCGGCCTCGGCGATTTTCTGCGACGAGATGTACATGATCCTGGTGACGGTGCGGATCGTCGAAAGCCTGTGCGCGATGATGAACGAGGTCCGCCCTTTGAGAAGCTCCTCGAGGCCTTTCTGCAGCGCCTTCTCCGTCCTGGTGTCGATGCTCGCCGTGGCCTCGTCCATGATCAGGACGCGCGGATCCGACAGCAGGACCCGGGCGAACGAGATCAGCTGCTTCTCGCCGCCCGAGACGCCCGACCCCTGCTCGTTGATGACCGTACCGTAGCCGTCCGGCAGCTTCATGATGAAATCGTGCGCGCGGACGGCCTTCGCAGCCGCCATGCATTCGTCGTCAGTGGCGTCCAGCCTGCCGTAGCGGATGTTCTCCAGGATCGTCCCGGGGAAAAGGAACGGGTCCTGGAGCATGATGCCCATCTGGCGGCGCAGCGAATCGATCTTCACATCCCGGATGTCGTGACCGTCGATGCGGATCGCCCCTTCCTGGATGTCATAGAACCGGCTGATCAGGCTCACGATCGTCGACTTGCCGCCGCCGGTCGGCCCGACCAGCGCGATCGAATCCCCCGGCCGGACGGAAAAGGACAGGTTGCTCAGCACGGGAACACCCGGCTCGTAGGCAAACGTGACGTTTTCGAAATCGATCCGTCCCCGGATCTCCGGAAGATCTTCCGCTCCCGGGGCATCCTCGATCCGCACGGGTTCATCCAGGAATTCGAAGATGCGCTCGATGTAGGCCGCCGAGGTCAGGAGCTGTGTGTAAAAGGAGGCGAACGTGTTGATGGGTCCCCAGAATCGCGTGACATATCCTACGAACGCGACGATCACGCCGACCTTGATCATTTCGCCGGCGGCGGACGCGAACCACAGGACGCCGCCCGCATACAGGAACGCGACCGTCCCGTTGTTGACCATCTCGATGAGCGGTCCGAGCGACAGGCTGATCATGACGGCCTTCATCCAGCTGTGCCGGTAGGATGAGGAAAGCCGGTTCAGGATCCCGCGGTTCACGTCTTCGCGGACGAAAGCCTGGGTGACTTTCATGCCGATCAGGCTTTCCTGCGTGTACGCGTTCAGGTTGGAGGATTTGCGGCTCAGCTGCTGGTGCGCGCGGCGCTGCATCCCCTTGACCGTCCAGATCCCGAGGATCAGCAGCGGGAGGCCGATCAGGGAGTACAGGGTGAGCCGCGGACTGATGATCAGCATATAGACGACGATGATGATCAGGTTGAAAAGGTCGACGACGACGTTGAGGACGCCGTTCGACAGGATGTCGCTGATGTTGTTGACATAGTTGACGATGCGGACAAGGATCTTGCCGTGGGGCCGGTCGTCGAAATACGAAAAAGGCAGGTTCTGCAGATGCTTGAACATGTCCAGCCGGATATCGTGGATGATCCCCTGCCCGGCCTTGTTGACCAGCCTGGCGCGGATGCCCACGAACAGGGAATTCAGGATGTAGATGCCCGCCAGCGCGCTTGCAAGGATGATGATCTCCCGGACGTTTTTAGACGGGATGGAGTCGTTGATGACGACCATCAGGATCATCGGAGAAAGCAGCGCAAGCGAGCTTGCCGCGAACATTGCGACCATTGCGGTCAGGATCGGCTTCCGGTGAGGCTTGACATAGCGGAGGATCCTCCGGAACTGGGAATAATTGAAGGGGGAGTACAGCTCTTCGTCGACGTCGTATTTATTTCTTGCCATCGCCGTCCGCCTCCTTCCCCGCGTTCCTGTCGAATGCCAGGCCGGTCTGTGTCATGTAGATGTCATAGTAGATACCTTTCATCGCGATCAGCTCATCATGCGAGCCCGTTTCGGCGATCCCTCCGTTTTCGAGGACGATGATCCGGTCCGAATTCCGGACGGAGGAGATCCGGTGGGCGATGACGAACACGGTTTTTCCCCCGAAATACCGTCCGAGGTTGCTTTGGATCTCGAATTCCGTCTCCATGTCGATGGCGGACGTGGTGTCGTCCAGGATCAGGATGTCGGGATCGAGGCAGAGAGCCCTGGCGAGGGATATCCTCTGTCGTTGACCGCCGGAAAGGCCGACCCCCCTTTCGCCGACGATCGTGTCGTAGCCGTCGGGCATCGCCCGGATGAAATCATCCGCCTGCGCGAAGCGCGCCGAATCGTAGACCGTCTGGTCGGGGACTTCCGGCCTGCCGTAGGCGATGTTCCCTTCGACCGTGTCGGAAAAAAGGAAAACATCCTGCATCACGATGCCGATGTGTCTGCGGAGCTCGTCCAGCGAGTATTCGCGGATGTCCTTCCCGTCGATCAGGATGGTCCCGGACGTCGCGTCATAGAAACGCATGATCAGGTTGATCAGCGTGGTCTTGCCGCTGCCCGTCGCGCCGACAATGCCGATCTTCTGTCCTTTCCCGGCTTTGAACGTGATATTCCGGAGGGCATACGAATCCGTGATCCGCGCGTTGTATTCTTCTTCCGTGTCCCAGCTCCCATGGGAAACCTTCGACGTCCTGTTGGTGAAATAGCCGAACGACACATTGCGGAATTCGACGGAAATGTCATTCGCGAAATGTCCTTCCGCCGGCTGCGGAGAATGTTCCGCGGGCGAGGCGACCCGGGGCTTTTCCATCATGAGTTCGATCAGCTTTTCGGCGGACGCGGCAAAGCGCTGGATCTCGTTGATCAGCCCGCCCAGGTTACGCATGGGGCTGCTGATGACAAAAAGGATGCCGCTGAAGGAAACCATCCCGCCGAGGGTCATCTGCCCGTTGATCACCAGGATCGCGCCGAGCAGGATCACGGGGACGGACAGCATGTTCGAAAGGGAATCGAGGATGGGGATGTACCGGACCCACATCATCGCGCTTTTCATGTTGATATTCCGGTACCCGTCGTTCTCAGTCTCGAATTTCGCCGTTTCGTAGTCCTTGCGCACGAATGCCTTGACGACGCGGTTGCCGCTGATGTTCTGCTGAACGACGGAATTGAGCCGGGAATATTGCTTGCGGACCTGATCCCAGATCGGGCGTACCTCGATGCGGAACTTGTTCGCGATAAAGACCATGGCGGGCGCGAAGATGAGCGATGCCAGCGTGAGCTGCCAGCTCAGGGTCAGCATGACGATGATCCCGGAGATGAAGATGATCACCTGCTCGGCGGTCGCCATCAGGACATAGGACGTGAAATGGCGGACCATGTCGATATCGCCGGTCATCCGCGTCATGATATCCCCGACGCTTGTCCGTTCGTAGAATGTCGTGTCGAGCCTCTGCAGATGCAGGTAAAGTCCCGCGCGCAGCCTCATCAGGAGATCCTGCGATGCGTTTTCGTAAATGAACCGGTAGGTAAGGCCCACGAGCGAGCGGAACAGGGGGATCCCGACGATGAGAGCGCAGTAGGGCAGGATTTTAGCGAAATCACCCTTGCCATAAACATCGTCGACAAATCTGCCGAGCACGACCGAGACCGCAGTGGCGAGCGACATCGAGATCCCGGTCAGAATGAACGCGGACAGAAACCTTCCCCTGACGGGCTTCACCAGGACCCACCACCACCGGTATGGCTTGGACGCAAATGTGTACGCCGTCTCCGGTCTGAGCCCCTCGCCAAGGTCGGAGGGGATCCTGTATTCGGTTTCTGCCGCGGTTTTTCGGTGCCTGTGCGATTTGCCGGACGCTCCGCCGGCTTTCTCCTTTTTGCTGCTCATGATGCTCGCTCCCTTTCCTTCATCGATTCGGCCGCTTGCCGTATCGCTCTGCAGATCCGCGCAGATTCACTTGTGGTATCGCTCGCCGCCCAGGATCTTGAATGCCCTGAACAGCTGCTCGAGCAGCACAAGGCGGGCGATCGTGTGGGGGAATGTCATCGGGGAAAGCGACAGGCTGTCGTCCGCCCTTGCCAGGACTTCGTCGGAAAGGCCATTGGAACCGCCGACAAGAAATGTGACGCTCGCACCGCCCTTTTCCATCCATCGCGCCAGGCTCCCGGCGAATCCGACCGAATCCTCCGAACGGCCGCGGACATCCAGGGCGACGGAAAACTCGCCGTCCCGGATCCGGGCGAGCATCCTGCGGCCTTCCTCGGCCGTGCTCCTGCCGATCCCGTACTCTTCGGAGACATCGGGGATCTCTTCGATCCGGATCCCGCTGTATTTCGAAATCCGCCTGCAGAACTCCGCAATGCCGTCCTTCAGCCATGCTTCCCGGATTTTGCCGATTGCCAGTACCGTGATCTTCATCGCTGCCTCTCCGCCGGCTTTCGTCTGTCGGCCGCACCTCTGCTGTCCGCTGCATCCCCCGCGGTTCGCCCGCAGCCGGGGTCAGACGGTCCAGGGGTCCCCCGGGGCATACCGCCGGGCGACCTGTATCGCATAGTCCGTCCCACGCACGGCGCCCAGCCCCGAAAGGCATTCGACGGTCGCCCGGAGCGCGAGATCCGGATCGTTGTTCGCTTCGCTCAGATGCGACAGGATGAACTGCCGCGTTCCGCTCCTCAGCAGCTCGGCCGACGCAGCCGCGCAGGCTTCGTTGGAAAGATGGCCCAGAGCGCCGTCGATCCGGCGTTTCAGAGGCCATGGATAGGAACCGTTCCAGAGCATGTCCCTGTCATAGTTGGATTCGATGAAAACGGCATCGCTGCCGGCGACCTCCGCCAGCACCTCCGGACGCATCTCGCCGATGTCGGTGAAGACGCTGACGCTCCTGCCGCCCCCGGCGATCCGATAGCCGGACGGATCGGCGGCGTCATGCGGCGTCGAAAACGAACGGATCTCCAGATCCCCGATCCCGAACGCGCTTCCCGCGCCGAAAACATGGACGAGGTCTTCCGGGATCCCGCCGGACACGCAGCCGCCGATGGCCTCCAGGGTCTTCGCCGTCATATGGAGCGGGATCCTGTAACGGCGCGCAGCCACGAAAATCCCCGCGACATGGTCGATATGCTCATGGGTCAGCAGGATCCCGTCGATATCGGCCAGGTCCTCGCCGATCGACTGGAGGGCCGTCTGCAGGCGTCTGCAGCTGACCCCCGCGTCCACGAGAAGCTTCGTCGCCCTCCCGGAGGACTCGAAGCGGAGTCCCCCGTAGCCGCCCGACGGACCGCCTTCATAAGAAAGGAAAATCGAGTTGCCGCTGCTGCCGCTGTATAATGAACCTATTTTAAACATAGTAAAAACTCTTTG
>CAZDPQ010000173.1:0-5193 GCA_964507305.1 uncultured Oscillospiraceae bacterium | reverse complement strand
GCCATTCTGCGGCACTCCCTGTTTATGTTCGCTTGATCGCTCCGGTTTCGGAAAAGGGAGAAAGGCCATCGGATAACCGTTTGAGGGAACCGTCTTTGTTGTCTGACAATTGACATTTCTACCAAACCCCGGTAAACTGAAGATAGAATCGTCTGAGGTCAGACAAATTTCCATATTATGACAACCCTTCTGGTTAAAAACGCTTCCTTGCTTGTCACCATGGACGATCAACGGCGCGAAATCGTCGATGGTGGCTTCTTTGCGCGAAACGGCATCCTTGAACAGGTTGGCCCCACCCATCAACTACCGCCCACTGCCGATCACGTCCTCGATCTCAGTGGGTGCATTGTTTTTCCGGGATTGATCAACACCCACCACCACTTTTATCAGACCCTCACGCGTGCTGTACCTGCCGCTCAGGATGCCAATCTCTTCAACTGGCTGAAAACCCTCTACCCCATCTGGGCGCGCCTCACCCCGGATGATATCTTCATCTCCACACAAACCGCGCTGGCCGAGCTGGCCCTCTCGGGTTGCACAACCGCATCCGATCATCTCTATCTTTTCCCCAATGGCTGCCGCCTGGATGATGAAATTGCCGCCGCCCGCGAGGTTGGTCTGCGCCTGCATGCCTCGCGCGGCTCGATGAGCCTGGGAGAGAGCCAGGGAGGGCTCCCTCCCGACCGTGTGGTAGACCGTGAAGAGCACATTCTGGCCGATTCACAGCGCCTCATCGAGCAATATCACGATCCCAACCCTGGCTCGATGCTGCAAATCGTCCTGGCGCCATGCTCACCCTTCAGCGTGAGCGGTGAGCTGATGCGCCAGAGCGCCGCACTTGCCCGGGCATACGGCGTGCACCTGCACACCCACCTGGCTGAGACGCAGGACGAAGAGGTGTTCTGCGAGGAACACTTTGGCCTGCGGCCGGTGGCCTACATGGAATCACTCGGCTGGATGGGAAGGGATGTCTGGTTTGCCCATGCCGTTTACGCCAGCCCCGCCGAAGTGCAAAAATTCGCCCTTACGGGTTGCGGCGTGGCGCATTGCCCCACCTCCAATATGCGCCTGGCATCCGGCATTGCGCCGGTCACAGCCTACCTGAAAGCCGGGGTGCATGTGGGCCTGGGGGTGGATGGCTCGGCTTCCAATGACGGCTCACACATGCTGGCCGAAGCCCGTCAGGCCATGCTTCTCCAGCGCCTGGCCGCCAGCCTGAGCGGAGCTTCGCTTTCAGCCACCGATGCTCCGCCTCTGCTCACTGCCCGTCAGGCGCTCGAACTGGCCACCCGCGGGGGTGCCGCCGTACTTGGCCGCCCCGACCTGGGTTCTTTGCAGGCAGGGAAATGCGCCGATTTCGCCGCCATCCGTCTGGAGCGGCTGGCCTATGCCGGTGGCCTTCACGACCCCGTGGCCGCCCTCGTCTTCTGCGCCCCCCAGCAGGTCGATTACCTGGCTGTGGGTGGACGGTTGATCGTAGCAGATGCTCAACTCCTCACCGTTGATGTTCCCCGCCTCATCGAACGCCACAACGCCGCCGCCCGCCGCCTCGTCTCTCCAGAGCAGGCGGGTTGAATGTGAATCCTCGCCACCCTTCAGAAAGGTTACATGCACCCCTTTTACCTGTCTGACACCCGCGAACTCGTTGACTGTGCCATGGGGCGCACCCCGGCTGATCTGGTCATCCGTAACGGGCGCTGGGTATGCGTTCAATCGGGCGAAATCATCCCCCGCAGTGAGGTTGCCATCAAATCGGGCCGCATCGCCGCGGTTGGCGAGGACGTAAGCCAGACCCTTGGCCCGCAGACCCGCATTCTGGATGCCGCAGGGCGTTACCTCGTCCCTGGCCTGCTCGACGCACACATGCATGTTGAATCGGGCATGTTGACGGTGGCCGAATTTGCTCGTGCCGTGATCCCTCATGGTACAACCGGCATGTTCATCGATCCGCATGAGATCGCCAATGTGCTCGGGCTGCGCGGGGTACGCCTGATGGCAGAAGAGGCCGCTCTCCAGCCCATTCACATTTTCGTCCAGGCGCCATCCTGTGTGCCTTCTGCTCCCGGCCTGGAAACGAACGGCGCTCACCTTGGCCCGGAAGAGATCGAAGAAATGCTTTCCTGGCCGGGTGTAATCGGTCTGGGAGAAATGATGAATTACCCCGGCGTCATCGCCGGTGACGAACAGGTGCACGCCAAGCTGGAAGCCACCCGCCGTGCCCGCAAAGTGATCGGCGGGCATTACCCCTCCCCCGACCTGGGTATCCCGTTTGCCGGTTACGTGGCCGGAGGTGCCATGGACGACCACGAGGGCACCCGGCTGGAAGATGCCGTCGCCCGCGTCCGCCTGGGGATGCGCGCCATGCTGCGTTTCGGATCGGCCTGGCAGGATGTAGCTGAACAGGTGCGGGCCATCACCGAGCAAAAGCTCGATCCGCGCAACTTTATCCTCTGCACCGATGACTCGCACTCAGCTACACTGATCAGAGAAGGCCACATCGACCGTGCTGTGCGTCATGCCATCGCTCAGGGAGTCTCCCCCATCACCGCCATTCAAATGGCCACCCTGAACACCGCAGAACACTTTGGCCTCAGCCGGGAAATTGGCCAGATCGCCCCCGGGCGCTTCGCCGACATTCTCATCGTTCCCGATCTGGCCGCCTTTTTCCCTGAAGTGGTCATCGCTCGCGGGCAGATTGTCGCCGAATATGGCCGTCTGCTGGTCGAAACGCCTTCTCTGCCCTATCCTGAATGGTCTCTGCACACGGTGCAGTTACCTCGCGCCCTCTCCGCGGCAGACTTTCGCCTGCCAGCAAGCAGCGGACGGCACACCGCCCATGTCATCGGCATCATCGAAAATCAGGCCCCAACCCGCCATCTGAAAATGATCGTGCACAGCAAAGGCGGCGAGGTTCAAACCGACCTGAACCGCGACCTGGCGAAAGTTGCGCTTGTCGAACGCCACCGTCCATCGGGCAACATCCAGGTGGGGCTGGTGCATGGCTTTGGCTTTACCGAGCCCTGCGGCATTGCCTCCACCGTGGCCCACGATAGCCACCAGATGATCGTCATTGGGAGTGACGAAAGCGACATGGCACAGGCCGCCAACCGCCTGGTGCAAACGGGCGGCGGGCAGGTAGTGGTGCGGCGGGGCGAGATCATTGGCGAAGTCAACCTGCCAATTGCCGGGCTGATCTCCAACGAACCGGCCGAGCTGGTGGCCCGCAAGGCAGAGACCGTGCTGCACGGGTTTCGCGCCTGCGGTTGCCGGCTCAATAACCCCAATATGCAAATGAGCCTGCTTGCTCTGGTGGTCATTCCAGAACTACGAATTTCTGATCAGGGGCTGGTGGACGTACAGCGTTTCCAGCCTATCCGTGTCCTCGATCCTTAAGCAAGAGAATGCCATGAATCAACCGCTCCCATCCCTCTCACCCTACCAACGCCTGCAGGTACAGCTTGCCGAGTTGATCGCCGCAACTCCACCCGGTGAACGCCTGCCTGCCGAACCCGAACTGGCGCGGCAAATGGGCGTCTCGCGCGCCACCCTGCGCGAAGCCATGCGCTCTTTCGAGGGCCAGGGACTGATTCGCCGTCGTCAGGGGAAGGGCACATTCGTTGCCAGACGCACTCCCATCATCGAAAGCGGTCTGGAAGTGCTGGAAAGCATCGAAAGCCTGGCCGGGCGCATCGGCCTGCCGGTGGCTATGGGCGACCTGCACATCGAACTCATCCAGGCCGACGCCGTACAGGCCAGTGTTCTGGGCATTGTGCAGGGCACCCCGCTCGTGCGGGTCAGCCGCGTCATCCTGGCTGAGGGCCGCCCCGTGGCTTACCTGGTAGACACCCTCCCCGAAGATGTGCTCACCCCGCAAGACCTGCGTCACGGCTTCACCGGTTCAGTCCTCGATCTCCTCCTGAAGCGCGGTTCACCCCGCCTCGATCACTCCATCGCCGAGGTTCAGGCAGTGGCCGCCTCCAGCGAAATTGCCCGCTCGCTCGAAATCCAGCGCGGTGACCCACTCCTCCAGTTTACGGCCTGCCTCTACACCTTCGACGGCCGCCCTATCGATTATTCGCTGAGTTACTTCCTGCCCGGTTATTTCCGGTTCCAGATCGTACGCCGGGTGGGTAGAGCAATGGAAAGCCGCTAAACCACACTTTTCTTAACCACTAATGGAGCGCTATGATCCAACCAGAGGTTATTGCAACAATTCAATCGAGAGTTGCCGCTTCACAGGGGGCTATCATCCAGTTTCTGCGCGAAATCTGTGCCATCCCCAGTACCAACGCGCAAATCGGGCCGGTGGGCGAACGCATCGCCGCCGAAATGCGCGCCCTCGGCTTCGATGAGGTGCGTTTTGATCCCATGGGCAACATCCTCGGGCGTATTGGCCACGGAAAACGGGTGCTCGTGTACGACTCGCACATCGATACCGTTGGCGAAGGCGACCCCGCCGCGTGGGGACACGATCCTTTCGAGGGAAAGCTGGAAAATGGCCGCCTTATCGCTCGCGGCTCGGTGGATGAAAAAGGGAGCACACCCGGCATGGTCTATGGTCTGGCCATCGCGCGTGACCTCGGCCTCCTGGAAGGGTGGACGGTGTACTACTTCGGCAACATGGAAGAGTGGTGCGATGGCCTTGCCCCCAACATCTTTGTCGAGGTAGACCCCCGTGTGCGCCCCGATGCCGTGGTCATCGGGGAACCCACCAGTCTGAACATCTATCGCGGGCACAAGGGGCGCATCGAGTTAAAAATCACCGCCCACGGTGTGAGCGCCCATGCCGCAAGCAATCACCTCGGCGACAACGCCATCTATAAACTTCTGCCGGTCATTGCCGCCATTCGCGACCTGGAACCCCGGCTGGGTGATCATCCTTTCCTTGGCCACGGCAAAATCACAGTAACCGATATGCACGTGAAAACTGCCAGCATCAACGCCGTGCCCGACCAAGCCACCATCTTCGTTGACCGTCGGCTGACCTTCGGTGAAACCAAAGAACAGGCGGTTGAACAAATCCGTGCGCTCATCCCACCCGAGTCGCGGTCATCCATCACTGTGGAAGAACTTTTCTATGACGAGCCCTCTTACACCGGCTTTGTCTTTCCGGTGGATAAATATTTCCCGGCCTGGGCGCTGGAAGAAGACCACCCCCTGGTGCAGGCCGGGTTGAAGGCCCGCCGGTTGATC
>CAZDPQ010000172.1:0-5194 GCA_964507305.1 uncultured Oscillospiraceae bacterium | reverse complement strand
CTGAGGCCGGGAAGATCGTTGAAACTTTCGGTAACCTCATCGTCGGTGGAAATTACGTGGTGGGGGTGGTCATCTTCCTCATGTTGATGATCATTCAGTTCGTGGTGATCAACAGCGGCGCAAGCCGTGTGGCCGAGGTGGCGGCGCGCTTCACGCTGGATGCCATGCCCGGTAAACAGCTGGCCATCGACGCCGATCTGAACGCCGGCTTGATCGATGAAAACCAGGCGCGTCAGCGGCGTAAAGCCATCGAGACCGAGGCCGACTTCTACGGGGCAATGGATGGGGCAAGCAAATTTGTGCGCGGAGACGCAATTGCGGCCATTATCATCATGCTGGTCAATATTCTTGGAGGGTTCGTGATCGGCGTGTTGCAGCGGGGGATGCCAGCCGCAAATGCGCTTCAGACGTACGTCTTACTTACCATCGGGGCAGGGCTGGCCATTCAGGTCCCTGCCCTGCTCGTCTCGGCGGGCGCGGGTCTGATCGTCACTCGTTCTACTTCTGAAACCTCGCTGGGGAATGAGCTCTTCGGGCAAATTTCCAACTTCAACGTCCTCACGGTTGGGGCCATCCTGACCGGGATGATGATGTTCATCCCCGGCCTTCCCAAGCTCCCCTTTGGAGTAATTACGGTGGGTCTGGGAGTGGCGGCTTATTTTGTCAACCGGGCGCGTATCGAAGAGCAGGCCGCCGGGACGCCGGTGAGCGCCATGCCCCAGCCCGCTGAAGCTGAAACCCCCGAGCAGATGCTTCAGATGGTGGTGGTTGACCCCATCGAACTGGAGATCGGATACAGCCTGATCCCGTTGATCGATGATGACTCGCAGGATAATCTGTTGCGCCGTATCACGGGCATTCGGCGTCAGTTGATGGCCGAGCTGGGACTGATCCTGCCGGTGGTGCGTATCCGTGATAACCTGCGTCTTTCTCCGCAGGCCTACCGCATCAAGATTCGCGGTCAGGAAGTGGCCACCAGCGAGATCATGCTCGACCGTTTGCTGGCCATTCCAGGCACAGACGTTGAAGAGCCTGTTCAGGGCATTCCGACCACCGAGCCTGCGTTTGGCTTGCCGGCAGTGTGGATTCTGGAAGCCGATCAAAGCCAGGCTGAACTGCGAGGCTACACCGTAGTCAACCCGCTTTCGGTGTTGAGCACCCATTTGACCGAGGTGGTGCGCGGGCATGCCCCCGAGTTGCTCACCCGGCAAATGGTGCAGGAAATGCTCAACCAGCTTCGGCAGAAATCTCCCGCTTCGGTGGAGGGGGTGGTGCCCGAATTACTGGGGCTGGGTGAGGTGCAGGCCGTTCTGCGTAACCTTTTACGCGAACGTGTCCCCATTCGCGATCTGAGCGGCATCCTGGAGGTACTTGCCAACCACGCTCCGGTCACGCGTGACCCGGCCATTCTGGCCGAGGCTGTGCGCCAGACCATGGCCAACACCATTTCAAGCCAGTATCGTGACCATGATGGAACCCTGCATGTGTTCACGCTCTCGCCGGTGCTGGAACAGACTCTGCGCAGCGCTCTGGTGGCTTCTGAAGGCGGCCCTGCGTTACAGATAGACGCCAGCCTTGCCCAGCGGCTGCTCAATAAGATCGGAGAACAAATGGAAGCCATGGCCGGGCAGGGATATTTACCCATCCTTCTTTGCCCCCGTGAGTTACGCCTTGCGCTGCGCCGTCTGGCGGAGCAGGCCCTGCCCAACCTGGTTGTGCTGGCGTTTTCGGAGGTCAGCCCCGGAACGCGCGTCAGAGCTCACGGCCTGGTGGACGCATAAAACTGGGAGAAAACGCGTATGCCAAAATCGTTCATTGCTGAAACAATGCGTGAAGCCCTGTTGATGGTGCAGGCTGAGCTTGGCCCCGATGCGATTGTCCTTTCGGCCAGAGAAGCCCCCCTGGGCTCACCGTGGAATGTGTGGAAACGCCCGGGGGTGGAGGTGGTGGCGATGGCTCCTGGAGAACTGCCGGTAAAGGAAGCTTCGCCTGCGACAGGTGAGGCCGCAACAGATGCGCCCCCCTCACAGGAGAAGATTTCTGGCTGGCAACCCCGGCGAATCACCCGCGAGGAGGCTCGCCTGGCCAATCAGACGCTGCGTATTCCCAGAACCGAAGCCTCACCGGTCAAACTTTCGGAAACGCCGGGGAAGGTTGACCTGCCTCCGGCGCCATCAGCCCTTGTGGATAAAGAGGAAGAGCCGGTTGACCTGCCTCCCGCACTGGCGTCATTGCGGCGTCAGCTGCTGGCGCAGGAGGTGGATGAGGCTTTCGTGGAACGGACTTTACAGGTTGCGCTCCAGGGTCAATCGAAGAGCCTGGTGAGCACTCCTGAAACGGCTCAAAAAAACCTCGCCCGCCTGCTGGAGGCCGAAGTGACCCATGTGGTTCCTTCTTCTCTCCAGAATGAGCGGAGGGTGGTGTGTGTGGTGGGGGTGAGCGGGGGAGGCAAAACCAGCGCGGTCGCGCGGATGGCCATGGACTACAGGCAACGGCTGGGAAAGAAGGCGGCCTGGGTTTGCGCCGATACTCTGCGCACCGGGGCAATCGGAGAGGCGCGCGCCTATACCGACGCGCTTGATCTGCCCCTTCGGCTGGTCTATACCCCCCAGGACCTTTCTGCGGCTCTGGCAGGGCTGGACGATGTTGACCTGGTGCTCATCGATACCCCTGGGTATAACCCCTATCGCGAACAGGAGATTGTGGAACTGGGAGGTTTACTCAGTGAATTGCCTGAACGCGCTCTTTACCTGGTGGTTCCGGCAAACATTAAAGAGGGAGATTTATTCTGCATGTCGGGCGCGTTAAGTGTCTTTGGGCTGGATGGGGTCATCGTGACCAAGCTCGATGAGACCTCAACTTACGGAGGGGTCTATAACTTTGTGCGGAAGAGCCGCCTTCCGCTGGCTTATTTCACCTTCGGAAAGGCTGCCTCTGCCGGGTTAGAAGCGGCCACATCTCAGCGGCTGGTGGCGGCCCTGTTTGGAAAAGGATGGAACCAATGAAGAAAAAGAAAGATGAACAACAGCCTGTAGAAACAACGCTGGAAGAAAGGAAACCCACATCGAAGGAGGCCGGGCGCCCTCAAAAAAGAGAAGAAGAGGCGGGCAGCCTGCCGTTCCTCCTGGAACTGGTGTTTTCTTTCTCTTTCCTTGTTCTGCTCGGCGTAGATGCGGCAGTGGCGCTCTTCTCGTTTCGGGGTGGGGCTACCCTGCTGGATATCTTCCTGCGGGTGGCGGTCTCAACCGTGGTGATGGGAGGGGTGCTCTGGTTACTTGCCTGGCAAATGTCCAACGGGATGCTGCAAGCCGCGTATGCTGAGCAGAAAGAAAAACAGGATTCAACCTCGAAGTCGGGAGAGGAGAACTCCGTGGGAGTTAATGCAGGAGCTTAGGTAGATGGACACACAGGTCGACACAGCTCAACTTCTGGATCAATTCCTTGCCACCCGTTCACCGGAGGCGCGCGAGCAGCTTATCCTGCAGACTGCTCCGCTGGTGCATTATATGCTGGGTCGGTTGGGAATCTCTCAGGAGATTGGCGGTGAGTACGAAGACCTGGTTCATCAGGGATTGCTCGGCGTGATTGATGCAATTGACCGTTATGACCCGGCGCATGGGGCGCGGTTCAGCACGTATGCTGCCCTTCGAGCCCGTGGGAAGATTCTGGATTATTTGCGTCAATCCGATTGGATGTCGCGCGAGGCTCGCCGCCGGGTGCGGGCGATTCAAAAAGCCATCTCCAACCTGTGGGCCGAGTACCAGCGTGAACCGACCGAGGAAGAAATTGCCGCTCATCTCGGCCTCAGCGCGGCCGACGTGGCCCAGGGGTTGTATGATTCGACGGTCGTCATGCTTTCGCTGGATGCATCGATTGAATACGATCAGGATGAAGAGGGTTCTTACCATGAACGGTTGGTTGATCAGAAGCAGGTTGATCCTTCGACGCTGTTTGAGGATGAAAACCTGCGCGAACAACTGGCCCAGGCCATTCGCAGGCTTCCCCAGCGTGAGCAATTACTCCTTTCGTTGTATTACTTCGATGAGCTGACCTTCAAAGAAATTGGTCAGGTGATGGGAATTTCCGAATCCCGTGTGTGTCAGTTGCACAGTCGTGCCATTCTGAACCTTAAGGCGATGGTGAGTCATGAGTAGCATACCACGCGTCTCCCTTGAAGATACGCTCTACCTTCTCCAGCTGGTTCGTGAGACGGCCCTGTCTCGGGGAGAAGAGACCAAAGCGGCCCGTATTGCGCCGGTTGTACAGGAGATGGGCGCTCTGGTGGAGAAGGCCCGGCAGGTAAACCCGGCTCCGTCACCGGCGGGTGGCATCCTCGGCCAACCCGATTTCAAAAAATTACTGGAAATTTCTCAAAACCGCGTGGTCGAGCCCTCGCAGGCGGGAATGTCCGCCGCGTCGGTGGGCGAACGAAACCGGATGATCGCGGCGATGGCGGCGGCGGAAATGTCGGATGTTGAGATCGCCCGCCAGTTCGGTATGACCCGCGAGGAAGTTCGGCTGGTTTTAAATGCTCAGAAAAATCTACCTGTGAGGTGAGGCGATGATCAAAGGGTTTTATGCCGCGGTTTCAGGGATGATTGCAAACGCAATGCGTCAGAATGTTCTTGCCCATAACATTGCCAACATGCAAACCCCCGGCTTCAAACAGGTGCTCACGACGGTTGAGGATTTTGCCCACACCGAGGTAGATTATTCTCCCGGAAATTTACTGCGCGACCCTGCTCCCGCGCCGGTGGGCATGTTGGGGCTTGGCGCGCAGTATGGGCCGGAATTTGTCGATTTTGCCCAGGGTGGGTTGATGATGACCGGTAACCTCTACGATCTGGCCATTCAGGGCGATGGGTTTTTCAGGGTTCAAACTCCTGACGGGCTGCGTTACACCCGTGACGGGCGTTTTATACGCGATGCGCAGAATAACCTGGTGACGATCGAGGGCTACCCGGTTTTGAGTATGGGCAATCAACCCATCCGCCTGCCAGAGGGTGACTTCAATGTGCGGCCCGATGGAACGATCACGGTGAATGGGGCCACAGTGGCGCAGCTGGGGCTTTCGCGGTTTCAAAATCCGGCGGCGGAATTGAGCCGCGCCGGGGGGAACCTGTTTGCCGGGCCAGCCCAGCCCACCGGTCAGGGGACGGTTCAGGTGACCCAGGGGGCGCTGGAAATGTCCAAT
>CAZDPQ010000171.1:0-5216 GCA_964507305.1 uncultured Oscillospiraceae bacterium | reverse complement strand
ATATACAGCGAATGGACCCGGATCTGGTGGGTCCTGCCGGTCAGCAGCGAAAACCGGACAAGGGATGCCCCCGCGCGCGGAAAATGCTGTTCCGTCCGGTAACAGGTCATTGCCTCGGATCCCTGAGGGTCGACACGCCGAAGCATGATCGATCCCTTTTTCCTCGCAATCGGCGCGCTGATCACACCGGTTTCGGGCGAAAGGGAACCGTGAAGGATCCCGAGGTATTCTTTTTCCATCGCGCGGTCCCCGTGCTGCCGCGATAAGACATGCTGCGAATGGGGGTCCCGGGCGATCAGAAGCAGACCCGACGTCTCTCTGTCCAGGCGATGGACCGGGTGCATTTCGTTATCGGGAAAATGATCGACCAGAGTCCCGCTCGGGTGAGTGGAAGTCGGATGCGTGACGATCCCGGCGGGCTTGACGGCAACGATGATATGCCGGTCGGAATACAAGATGCCGATCCCGCCGCGCGGGGTGACTTCCGCGGGCTCCGCTTCCGCGCTTTCGCGATACGAGACAAGGATGATGTCACCGGCCGAGGACCGGTCGATCATCCTGGAAGGGATCCCGTTGACCAGCAGGCTGCCGTACAGCCGGACTTTCTTGGTCATCAGCCCCGACATGCCGACCGTATGCTTCAGGATATCGACAAAACGCTTTCCGGCATCGCATTCCTCGACTTGATGATGAAGGATCATGGACAACCCCCGGCTTCCCAAGTGAAAAAACAAATGGAACCAGGCTTTATTATATCCGGAATCGGGAAAAAACAGCAGGAATTTCAATCGCAAAGGCCATGAAAATTTCATTTTGATAAGAAATAATGCGCGAAAGGATGGTAAATTCATTTTTCTTGCAGAACTTACAGCAATATCAACAAAAAAACATAATAAAATTTATAAAAATCGTCAAATTGCGTTCATTTATTTATTGATGAAGATGCATTTATTTGATACCTTATTCTGCGGGGGTGATTGAAGAATGGCAAGCAAAACGGCTGAAACAAAAAGCGAGAAATTTCAAAAGCTCCGGCTGTTCATCGGCGAGAATAAATCAAGGCCCGGATCGCTGATGATGGTCCTTCAGGAAGCTCAGAGCATCTTCGGGTATCTTCCTCCCGATGTCCAGAAGGAGGTCGCGTTCGGCCTCGGCGTTCCGGTTGCCGAAGTATACGGCGTCGCGACGTTCTATTCCTTCTTTTCCCTTGAGCCGAAAGGCGATTATGTCATCAGCGTCTGCCTCGGCACAGCCTGCTATGTCAAGGGTGCCAGTGCAGTCCTCGAAAAGCTCGAAAAGCTGCTGGGCATCAAAGCCGGCCAATGCACGCCGGACGGCAGGTTTTCCATCACGGCCTGCCGGTGCATCGGAGCCTGCGGGCTCGCGCCGGTCATGACGATCAATGATGATGTTTACGGAAGACTCGAGGCGGATGAGATCCCCGAGATCCTGAAGAAATACAGGGAGGCATGATCATGGAAATTTACAGAGCCCATGTGCTTGTCTGCAGCGGTGAAAAGTGTTCCGCCGCGAATTCGGCCGGGATCATCGAACGATTTGAAACGGGGATCACAGGGAATCATCTCGAACACGAGATCAAGGTGGTCAAGACAGGCTGTTTCGACATTTGCACCGAAGGCCCCGTGGTTGTCGTCTATCCCGAAGGAGTCGTCTATTACAGGGTGACTCCGGGGGATGTCGCCGAAATCATCTCCGAACATCTTATCAAGGGCCGCTTCGTCCGGCGGCTGATGGCCCCCCAGACCCAGGCGGAAGCCGGAGCGCCGCTCAACATCGAGGGCACCAATTTTTATAAGAAACAATATCGCATCGCCCTGAGGAACTGCGGCGTTATCGATCCCGAGTCGATCGAGGAGTCGATCGCCCGGGACGGCTACCAGGCTCTGGCCAAAGTGCTTACATCCATGAAGCCGGAAGAGGTCATCCAGGAAGTGAAGCTCGCGGGCCTCAGGGGAAGGGGAGGCGGCGGTTTCCCGACCGGCAGCAAATGGGAGTTCGCCGCGAAGCAGGTCAGCGATAAGAAGTACGTCTGCTGCAACGCCGACGAAGGCGACCCGGGGGCTTTCATGGATCGCGCCATCCTCGAAGGCGACCCGCACAGTGTCCTTGAGGCCATGGCCATCGCGGGGTTTGCGATCGGCGCGGACACGGGATACATTTACGTTCGCGCCGAATACCCGATCGCTGTCAAGCGTCTGCAGATCGCCATCGCCCAGGCGAAGGAAAAGGGGCTGCTCGGCACAGACATCCTGAATACCGGATTTGATTTCGACATCGAGATCCGCCTCGGCGCCGGTGCGTTCGTGTGCGGCGAAGAGACCGCGCTGATGCGCTCGATCGAGGGCAAGCGCGGCATGCCGACACCCAGGCCGCCTTTCCCGGCCATCAAGGGGCTCTTCGGCAAGCCGACGATCCTCAACAATGTCGAGACCTATGCCAACATCCCGGTCATCATCTATGAAGGCGGCCGGAAGTTTGCCTCGATCGGCACAGAGAAAAGCAAGGGGACGAAAGTTTTCGCTCTCGGCGGCAAGGTCAACAATGTCGGGCTCGTTGAGATCCCGATGGGCACCACCGTTCGCGAGATCGTTTATGACATCGGCGGCGGCATCCCGAAGAACAAGGCCTTCAAAGCCGTCCAGACCGGCGGACCTTCGGGCGGATGCATTCCGGCCAACCATCTGGACACTCCGATCGATTACGACAACCTGATCGCGCTCGGTTCGATGATGGGCTCCGGCGGGATGATCGTCATGGACGAAGACACCTGCATGGTCGACATCGCGAAATTTTTCCTCAAATTCACGGTCGAAGAGTCCTGCGGCAAATGTCCGCCCTGCCGGATCGGCACGCGCCGGATGCTGGACATTCTCGAGAAGATCACCTCCGGAGAAGGCGAGATGTCGGATATCGAGGACCTGGAGAGACTTGCCGTAGCCATCAAGGCCGGCGCGCTCTGCGGCCTCGGACAGACCGCTCCGAATCCGGTCCTGTCGACCCTGCACTATTTCCGCAATGAATACATCGAGCACGTGGTCGATAAAAAATGCAGCTGCGGGGTTTGCAAGGCTCTTACGAGCTATTACATCCTTCCCGAGAAATGCCGGAAGTGCAGCCTTTGTGCCAAGAAATGCCCGGTCGGCTGCATCAGCGGCGAAGTCGGCAAGACGGTCTTCGAAATCGATCCGGACCGCTGCATCCGCTGCGGAGCATGCCACGAGGCCTGCAAGTTCGGCGCGATCATCAGAAAGTAACGGCAGAGGGGGAGTGAATCTGTGAATACTGTAACATTGACCATCGACGGCAGCCGGGTGACCGTCCCGTCCGATTATACGCTCCTGAAGGCCGCCCGTAAGGCCGGAATCAAGATCCCCACGCTGTGCTACCTGAAGGACGTCAACGAAGTCGGTGCCTGCAGGGTCTGCCTGGTCGAGGTTCAGGGAGCGCGGGCCCTCGCGGCGGCCTGCGTGCAGCCCGTCGCGGACGGCATGGTCGTCCGGACCAACAGCAGCCGCGTGCGCTCCACGCGCAAATCCACGCTGGAACTCATCATGTCCGACCACAACGCCGAATGCCTCGAATGCATCCGGAACCGCCACTGCGAGCTCCAGACCCTCGCAGAGCAGTACGGCATCCGCGGCAATTCATTCAAAGGGGCGAAAAGCAAGGCCCTGATCGATGACAAATCCTTTTCGATCATCCGGGACTCCAGCCGGTGCATCCTCTGCGGACGCTGCATATCGGCCTGCCAGAAGCAGGATATCGGCGTCCTTTCTTTCATCAACCGCGGCTTTGATACGAAAATCGGTCCTGCGTACGATATCAGCATGGCGGACGCGCCCTGCATCTACTGCGGCCAATGCATCATCGCGTGCCCGGTCGGCGCGCTGCATGAGCGGGAGGCTGTCGAGGATGTCTGGGATGCGATCAACGATCCTTCCAAGCATGTCGTCATGCAGACGGCACCGGCGGTCCGTGCCGCGATCGGCGAGGAATTCGGGCTGAAGATCGGCACCAGGGCGACCGGGAGAATGTTCGCGGCGATGCGCAGACTGGGCGCCGACAAAGTGTTCGACACCAATTTCGCGGCGGACCTCACGATCATGGAGGAAGGGACCGAGCTTCTCAACAGGATCCGCGGCGGCGGTGTCCTGCCGATGATCACATCGTGCTCTCCCGGATGGATCCGGTTCGCGGAATTCTATTATCCCGAATTCCTGCCCAATCTTTCCACATGCAAGTCTCCGCACCAGATGCTCGGCGCCATTATCAAGTCCTACTACGCCGAAGTCAACCATCTGGATCCGAAGGATATCTACGTGGTTTCCGTGATGCCCTGCACATCGAAGAAAACAGAAGCGGCCAGGGATGAAATGGCGGACAAGAACGGGATCCGCGATGTGGACGCCGTGATCACGACCCGTGAGTTTGCCAGGATGATCCGGCAGGCCGGGATCGATTTCAATGCGCTGCCGGACGAAGGCCCGGACACCGATATCCTCGGCGAGTATTCCGGCGCCGCTGTCATCTTCGGCGCGACGGGCGGCGTCATGGAAGCCGCGGTCCGGACGGTCGCGGACATTCTCTGCGAAAAGGAAATACCCGTCATCGACCTTCAGGATGTCCGCGGCATCAAGGGCGTGAAGGAAGCGGTCGTCCAGGCCGCGGGGATCACCCTGCGGGTCGCCGTGGCGCACAGCACGGCGGCGGCCAGAGAACTGCTGGATGCGATCCGCGCCGGGACGGCTCCGGAATACGCATTCATCGAGATCATGGGATGCTCGGGCGGATGCGTGTGCGGCGGCGGACAGCCCCAGGTGTTCGCGCAGGACCTGATGGACATCGATATCCGGACCGAACGGGCGAAAGCCTTATACGAAGAGGATGGCATCATGCCCGTTAGGAAGTCCAAGGATAATACCCAGGTTGCCGAGCTTTACAAGCGATTCCTCGGCGAGCCCAACAGTTACCTTGCACATGAACTGCTGCACACCCACTATACGAAACGCGAGGTTTACCCGGACGAAGTCCTGGTCCGGTCCTGAAGAAAGACCTTTCCCCGGGAAAGCCCGGATACGGGGCGGAACGGCTTTTAACGGCCGGAAGCCCCGTTTTTTATGCAAAGAGCTAAAAAAAGCGATGGTCAACTGAAAAGTTTATTTCCCATTTGAAAAGCGAAAGTCATGAAAAAGGGG
>CAZDPQ010000170.1:0-5225 GCA_964507305.1 uncultured Oscillospiraceae bacterium | reverse complement strand
CATTTTGTTTTGACTGTCAAATCTTTTTATTTGAAATTCAAAGAACCCGTCCGGGCAAAATGCGGATTTTCAGGCTGCAATCCGGTTCAATATCCGGGAAAAATGCAAAAAAACGCCTCAGTGACGCGGATCGGCCATGAATTCGACGGATCCGGCTTTGCGGATCATATTATACTCCATGGATATGCACAAAAGAATTCCGAGTGCGAAATAATTGACGATCATCGACGAACCGCCCAGGCTCACGAATGGAAGAGGGATCCCCGTGATCGGCATGATGCCCACGCACATCCCCAGGTTTTCGACCGAATGGATCCCGAACATCACGGATATGCCGGCTGCCATGTATTTCATTGAACGCTCTTCCGTTCTGGAAGCAAGGATCAGTCCGCGTACGATGAACAGGAAAATCAGGCAGACCAGCACGGTGGTCCCGACCATACCCATATGCTCCGCCACGGCGGTATAGATGAAGTCGGATTCCTTGACCGGCACGCTGACCGGCGCCGACAGGTCCGATCCCGTAAGGCCGCCGGCGCGGATCGCCATCTTGGCCTGCTCGATATGGTAGGCCTGCGACGGGCTGAATCCAGGATACAGGAATGTCAGGATCCGGTTTTTCTGGTGCGGCTGCAGGTAAAAGTTCCACACGAGCGGGATGGCCGCCACGGCGATGCTCCCGGCCAGAAAAATGGAGCGGTACCGGACGCCGTAGATATACAGCATGCAGCACATGATGAACAGGATGATCATGACCGTGCCGAGGTCGGGCTGACGGATGATCAGGACGATGGGTGCCGCGTAGATGCCGGCTACGATCGCCAGCCCCTTCAGCAGCGGGATCCGGCCGTCACGGATGTCCGCAAGATAATACGAGGAAAGCATGATGATCCCGATCTTGGCAAGCTCCGACGGCTGGAACGTCCCGATCAGCGGAAGCTGGAGCCAGCTGTCCGCACCGGTCGTCGCTTTCATGGAAAATCCGTCCAGGAGGACGGCGATGAGCATCAGAAGGCCGAGCCCGTAGACCGCGAACGCGACCAGGCGGAGCATGGGCGTCTCGAGGGCGCCGAGGATCAGTGCGATCAGGATCCCGACGATGACGGCGCCGGCCTGTTTCATGAAAATCGTCTGGCCGTTGCCTTCGTAGCCGGTCGACAGGACGCGGCTGAGCACATACAGGCCGATAATCGAGACGATCAGAACAGGTACAAGGATCCAGTAGTCGATGACATTGAAATAGATGTCTAGTTTTGAACGGCCTTCGCCGCCTCGCTCCGCCAAGTCAGCCCTCCCCGGGGCCTTTGCCCTTCTGCCCGTCCGGGCTTTCTCCGGGCGTCTTATCCGCGTCCGGCTTCTGCGCGGGCGTCTGCTCCGCGTCCGCCTGCGACTCCGCGTCATGCACGCCGGCCGGCACTCCCGCCTCGGGCGCTTTCCGGTCATAATACCCGATGGGCCGCGAGCGGATGACGATGATGGCGATCAGCGAACCGACCGCGATGACAGCGGAAAGCACCACCGATGCCCGGATGTCCGTATGGCCGACATAGAGCGAATCCGTCCGCAGATTTTCCACGAAAAAGCGCACGATCCCGTACCCGAGCAGGTAGGACGCCGTCGTGATGAAAGGCCGTCTGGATCTCCTGCGGACCACGAGGAGAATGGCGAAGAGGATCATGTTGGCGATGAATTCATAAAGAAACGTGGGATGGACGGGGAGATCCGGGTTTCCCGTCCCGGTCCTCGCAAGGTAAGCCGCCGTCCCGTCGCTGATCATGCCCCAGGGAAGGGATGTGTTGGTCCCGAACGCTTCCTGGTTGAAAAAATTGCCCCAGCGCCCGATGCCTTGCCCGAGCGGGACATAGACAACCAGAAGATCCATCAGTCTGACGATGCTGACGTGGCGGATCCTGGATACCAGGAAAATGGCGAGGGCGCCGCCGATCACGCCGCCGTAGAAAGCCAGCCCGCCGGTGCGCAGATTAAGGATGTTCAGAGGGTGGTCCTTGAACTCGTCCCATGCGAAGACGACATAGTAAAGTCGGGCGAACACGATCATCAGGGGAACGATCGCGATCATCGTATCCAGAACCGTGTCGGGCTTGACGCCGTATTTCGGCGCGGCACGGTAGGCCATCAGGAGCCCCGCGATCACGGCCGAGGCGATCAGGATGCCGTACCAGTAGACATTGATCCCGAACAGAGAAAAGGCGACCCGGTGGATCGTGATGTCATGGATCCCGAGCCCTGGAAAACTGACGACGAATGTACTGTCCATTACGATCCCTTCTTTCCGACATAGGCTTCGGACGCCGCGGCATCATCCAGGACGAACCGCATGCTGTCCGCCGTTTCTTCAAGACTCATCTTATCATACAAATCCGGAAAATCAAAAAGGTTTATCCCCGAAAGAGACGCCGACACCTCTGTCAGGCCACAGTGTTCCACGGAATCGAGCGAGCGGATGAAGCTGCCTCCCGCCGAGCGCTTCTGCACCTCGAACCGGCGCGATGACGCCTCATCGGGCATCCGCGCGAAGGCTTCGCGGATCATCGCGCGCAGCTTCCCGCAGGCCTTTTCGGGATCGGGGGACTCACCTCCGGCAGCGAGGAACGAGTAGGTGCCTTCGCAGACGAAATGGTAGCCGAACGAATCGTTGATGAGCCCTTCCGCGAAGAGCGTCTCATAGATCGGAGAGGATCTGCCGAGGAGCATTTCCCAGAAAAGCTGGCCGCTCCTGCGCAGCCGGATCTGCTGCGGACCCGCGAGACTGCGTGCCGGACTGACACTGCTGTTCTTGAAACCGAGCAGGAACGATCCGACCGTAACGTCCATGGCGGTATCCGTCCGGGCGGTCCCGGCATGGTCCGGTTCGTCCGGGAAAAAGTAGTCATCCTCGGAAGGCCTTCCCACGCATGCCGCCTTTTCGGCTGCCCTCGATGCGATCTCGAGGATCGCGGATTCATCGACGTTTCCCGCCGCCGTCAGGATCACGGAAGAAGGGGTGTAAAACCGCCCCGCGGCTGCCTGCAGATGCGCGGCGGTGATGCCTGCGACGCTTTCGGGAACGCCCCCGATGTCGTCACGGACAGGGTGGCTGACATACAGCGACTGGAGCAATTCATTGTAGATCCGGCTGTCCGGGTCGTCCCGGTACATGCTCAGTTCCTGCAGGATGATGCTGCGCTCGGCTTCGATCCGGTCTTCCCCGAGATACGGATGCAGGACTGCTTCCAGATATTTTCCCAGGATCTCCTCGAACTGCCCCGCACAGGAGAAATAGTACAGCGTATGTGTGTTTGAGGTGTAGGCATTCGCGCTGGCGCCGAGCGCGGAAAGCGCAGAGAGGAGCCCTCCGTCCCCATCCCGGTAGAATACGCAATGTTCCATGTAATGTGCGGAGCCGGCCGGCAGGACGATTTTTCCGCCGTTTCCGCCGCGGAATTCGTTGTGGACCGATCCGAACGGGATCGCGATGCCTGCGAACTGCTTGGAGAAACCGCTTTTCGGGATGATGTGGATGGCCATGCCGCACGGATGTTCAAAGCTGCGGAGGATCCCTCCGGTGACCGGGTCTTCGCGGACTGTCCTTTTAAATTCCATCTGCACCATCCTCTCCCGCACCCGTCAGTACGTAGGTCACCGCGGGCTCCAGCCTGCGAGCCATGTCCCGGATCTGCCCGGCGGTGATGCTTTCCGTGATGGCGATCGCACTGTCCGGCGACAGTCTCATGCCGGAAATTTCGCCGTTGATGGCATACCGCAGAAGGCCCCGGAGGCTGTCCGAAATCTCCCGATAGGCAAACGTGACCGATTTGACGGCGCTTGACAGCATTTTCTCGTCAATATCCCCACGCCGCGCCGCTTCGACCTGGTCTTCCATCGACTGCAGGGCCTTTTCGGTGTTTTCGTGCGCGACGCCTGCCTCCATGAACAGGGCCGACATGAATTTGAGCAACGCGGAAAAGACGCTGTAGGCCAGCCCCTGCTCTTCGCGGACATGCCGGAACAGCAGCGAATCGACGTCGCCGCCGAGCAGCGTGTTCAGCAGGACGCAGACCGGCATCTCCAGCGACCGGTAGGAAGGCATTCCCCGATAGATCCGGCAGATCCTGGACTGTTCCACATCCTTGCGCTCCGTCACCGAGCAAAGCGGAACATCCGCCGCGAAAGGCTTCGGGTATCTGCCCGGGATCGTTTCCGTTTTCGGGTCGTTGTCCGGGAAAGCCGACCGGATCATCTTCAGGATCTTTTCCACATCGCTCTCGCCGAAACGCCCGCCGATGGAGACGGTGATCCTCGCGTCCCGGACGAGATCGCGGTACGCCGCGCGCAGCGACGCTCCGTTTGCCGACCGGATCATTCCGGCATCCCCGAAAGACCGGACGGCATACACGCTGTCCCCGGCGTAGATCTGGAGGCAGCGGTCGAACGCATACTGCCCCTTGTCGTTTTCGCGTGCCGCGATTTCGGACAGCAGCCCGGTTTTTTCCGATTCGACGATCTCATCCCGGAAATTACCGCCGCCCGGATAGTCGGGATTTTCGAGCATGTCGAACAACAGTTCCACGGCCTCCGCAAACGGCGACTCTTCGCCGCGCCAGCTGTGGAGCGCGTCTGCCTGAAAATGGAGGAGGAAGGAATCTCCCTGGATCTCCGTGGTGCAATCGATCTGGGCGCCGTACATGGAGTCCAGTTTTTCCGCCAGGCCGGTCCTGGTCGGATAAGCGCTGCCGGTCGCGGTCAGAACGCGCGACAGCAGGCTGCCGTCGGATGCTGTCTGCCTGTCGAGCGGGACGCGCATCGATATGGTCAGAAGATCGGTGGTAAAGCGCGAGGACTTCAGTCCGCTGAGTCGTATGCCGCCGGCCTGCGCCAGCAGATGATAATCTTCCGCGCTCCCGTGATACCGCCTCGCGGCCGCGACATCGGCCGCGATCGCCTCCCGGAGTTCGTCCAGGCCGGGGAACAGCTTCTCATCGCGGATCCGATGGAGAAATTCAAGCTTCACCGTTTTCCCGTACAGGTCGATGGCGGCGTCGAGGACCATGGTCTCGGCGATCGGATGCGGGCTTCGTCCCGGGACGCTCGGCCTCAGGCCGATGTTCGTGACGGCATCATAACAGCGGTCCCCGACGGTCAGCCGGGTCGCATACACACCATTCTTCGGCAGGCAGGCATCGCTGTCCGGATGAAAATTCGCGGTAGGAAATCCCAATTTTGCG
>CAZDPQ010000169.1:0-5312 GCA_964507305.1 uncultured Oscillospiraceae bacterium | reverse complement strand
TGGGATTCGAGCTGTTTGCCACGCCCGGAACAGCGGCCTATTTTTCGCGGGTGGGGTTGCCTGTGACGGTGGTCAATAAAGTCTCTCAGGGGTCACCGCATGTGGTTGATTGGATTGAGCAGGGCAAGATTGATCTCATCCTGAATACCCCCCTCGGGCCGATGTCTCACAGTGAGGGGGCGCTCATCCGCAGCGCCGCGGCAAAGATGAATGTGCCCCTGCTTACCACCCTCTCGGCAGCGGCGGCGGCCATTGAGGCGATCCGTGCGCTGAAGCAGCAGGCCATGCGCTACCGCAGTTTACAGGACCATTACGCGCATGCCAGAGGACGCCGAACTATCTCTTGAGTCAGGAAGATCAACTGTGATCCATTCCATCGATTTAACCCATCCTGATCTTTCCATGCGATCTGGCCACCTGAAAATGGGAGGGATGAACCCGCAGGGGATTGAGATCAGTGCCACCAGCCGGTTTCTGACGATAAACGGCAGGCCCTGGTTGCCGGTTATGGGAGAGTTTCATTTCTCCCGCTACCCGCAGGAGGGCTGGCGGACCGAATTGCTCAAAATGAAGGCCGGTGGTATTGGCATTGTGGCTACTTATATCTTCTGGATTCACCATGAGGAAGCCGAAGGTGAATGGGACTGGTCAGGCCAGCGGGATTTGCGTCGTTTTGTGATGGAATGTGGTGATGCGGGGCTGCTGGCTTACCCGAGAATTGGCCCCTGGGCACACGGGGAATGCCGGAATGGGGGATTCCCGGACTGGTTGCTGAAAAAATGCGGCGGCGCTGTGCGGCAGGACACTGAACCCTACCTGAGTTATGTGAGACGGCTTTACACACAGATCGCCAGGCAGCTTGAGGGCCTGCTGTGGAAAGATGGGGGCCCGGTGATTGGTGTTCAGCTCGAAAACGAGCTGATTCATGGCGCGGATCATATCCGCACACTGAAAAGGCTGGCGCAGGAAGCCGGGATGGAGGTGCCGCTCTATACCATGACCGGCTGGGGGCCGGCAGAAGTGCCGCAGGATGAGGTGATTCCGCTTTTCGGCGGCTACCCGGATGCCTTCTGGGTGCGGCAGGTGGAGGACTGGGCGCGCGAATGCCGAAGACAGTATGTGTTTTCGCCGGGGCGAAACGATGACCTGATTGGTGAAGACCTGCTGCCTCGGCGGGAGGTGGGTGACCTTTCGTATCTGGAACGGTATCCGTACCTCACTTGCGAACTGGGCGGAGGGATGCAGGTGTCTTATCACCGCCGACCGTTCATTGCCCCCGATGATGTGGCGGCTCCCTTGATCACAAAACTGGGCAGCGGCAGTAATCTTCCCGGGTATTATATGTACCACGGGGGGACGAATCCTGCCGGGAAGTACACCACCCTGCAGGAGTCTCAGGCTACTGGCTATCCCAATGATTTGCCGGTGCTTTCCTACGACTTCCAGGCGCCGCTTGGGGAATTCGGACAGATTCGCGGGCAGTATCATGCATTGCGTCTGGTGCACCTCTTCTTGCAGGACTTTGGCGAAGACCTGGCGCCGCTTCCGGCAAACTTCCCGGAGAGGCTGCCCTCCAGTCTGGATGACTGCGAGACTCTGCGCTGGGCGGTGCGTTCAGACGGGCGGCGCGGGTTGATCTTCTTCAACAATTATCAGCGGGTGGAGGGGCTTCCTGATAAGCCGGGGGTGCAAATCCTGTTACGCCTTAAAGAAGAAAACCTGATCTTGCCTTCAGAGCCGGTCACGATTCGGCAGGGAGCGGCCATGTTCTGGCCGTTTCACTTCGATCTGGATGGAATTCAGCTTAAATATGCTACGGCGCAACCTGTGTGCCGGTTGAAGATGGAGGACGGGTATTGCTTTGTTTTTGCCCGGCGCGGCGGAGTTGAGGCCGAGTTTGCCTTTTCAGACGGGGTGAAGGCCCGCACAGCAGCGGGGGCAGAGGTAACTGTAAGAGGGGGATGTTTGCGCAGGTTACCCCCCGGAGAGTGGGTTCTGATCCGGGATGAGAACGGGCAGAGCGCCCGCATTCTCTTGCTGGATGAAGAACAGGCTCTGCACTGCTGGAAGGCCAGAATCTGGGGGGCTGAACGGCTGTTCCTCTCACCGGCAGGGCTGATCTTCGATGGAGAGGAGTTGCGTTTATACGCGCGCACACCCGAAGAACTGACTTTTGCTGTTTTCCCGCCCATATCTGACCCCTCAGGTCAGGGGGAGATGGAAGGCTGTTTTCAGCGCTTTACTCTGCGGCAGTCCTGGCGGGATGTGGAGGTTGCCTGCCGCCGGGTGCGGCTGGCCGCGCCTGCCCGGGCGGTTCCTGTGGGACCGGCAGGTGTGGCGCAGGCTCCGGAAGATGAGGCGTTTGATCGGGGAGAAGTTTGGGAAGTAACCCTGCCTGAAGAAGCTCTGGAAGGCTGGCGAGAGGTTTATTTGCGGGTGGATTATGTGGGCGATGTGGCCCGGGCGTATGTAAATGGGCGGTTGGTTGCGGACCATTTCTATAACGGGCAGGTCTGGGAAATTGGTCTGCGCCGTTTTGCTCCGGAAGTGCTGAAACATGGATTGCGGCTGGTTTTTCTGCCGCTTCGGGCCGATGCCCCCATCTACCTTGCGCCAGAACATCGTCCGAATTTTGAAGGGCGGAGTGAAGTGCTCGAAGTACGGAGTATTACGGTTCAGGGAGAGGTTGAAAAGGTGTTTCAGGCAGGGGTGTGGGCCTGAGATACAGCTTGACTGAACTCTCCGGCATGGTACAATTCCTTCAGGCCACGCTACGATTTAAGGTTAGCGCAGGCTAATTTTTGGAGTAACCCTCCTCTGAATTTGGAGAAGGAAGGACAATGCCTCATACAGGGAAGCCTGAAAATCAGCCCCGTCCCACACCCACCGTAGAAGATTACCTGATGACCATGTACGTCATGGAACGCGACTACGGAGAGATTATCGCGGCGCGCCTGGCAGAGATGCTGAATGTGGCTCCGGCGACTGTGGCGATGACTTTCAGGCGGATGGAACGCGATCAATGGCTGACGGGGAAAGGGCGGCATGGGGTTCACCTGACCGAAACCGGTCGGGCGGCGGCTTCTTCAGTGATTCGGCGACACATGTTGACCGAATGGCTGCTGGTGAAGGTGTTGAAAGTTCCCATCCACAAGACGCACGATGAAGCGCACAACATTGAACACGCCATTTCGCCTGAGCTGGAAGAGCGTATGCGCGAAAGCCTGGGAGACCCTCAGGTTTGCCCGCATGGCAACCCCTTTCCGGGAGCCGAAGAGGTGACTCGCGGGTGGGTTCCCCTCACTGAGGTGCCGGTGGGTGAGAAGGTTGTGGTTCGGCGCATTCATGAGTTTGCCGAGAACAGCCCGGAGCTGTTGACCTTCCTGGTAGAGCAGGGAATTTTACCCGGAAGCCAGACCGAGGTGATTGAAACTCTGCCCTTCAACCAGACTCTGACCATCCGCCTGGGGGAGAAGCAGGTGACGCTGGGGTACCCCGCGGCGCGCTTTCTCTTTGTGGAACGCGCCGTGTCTGCGTGAGACGCGGGTTCTGGCTTTATGCGTTGTGGTTGGTCAGGGCGAACGTATCCATACAATATCTGTCCCCGTGATAGAATGGAAAGGGGGCGCGCTGGCTCGACCGCCTGAGGAAAGCTGCCAAAGCATTTCCGGAAGGCGAGGATGTGTTCATCGCCCGCATGCTTCCCGCGGTGGATGCGGGGGAGGTTTACCTGCGAGAGTATGGCCTGACCGGATAGCAGGGAGGAGGCGCGGAGGTTTCAGGTCATCAGGCGATAGCCCACGCCCGATTCGGTGAGGATTAATTGAGGGTTGCGGGGGTCGTCTTCTAGTTTCTGACGAAGCTGACGGATGTACACGCGCAGATATTCCATCTGGCTGTCCTCAGCATATCCCCAGACGTGATTGAGGATGGCCTGATGGGTAAGCACTCTGCCAGCATTACCCGCCAGGTAAGCGAGCAGGCGGTATTCGGTGGCGGTCAGTTTTACCGGCTGGCCGTTTTTGGTCACCAGGTGGGCAGCAAGATCGATGGTGACGTTCCCGGCGGTAATCAGGCTGCTCTTACTGCTACTACTGCGTGAGCGGTGCCTTAACGCCACGCGCACCCGGGCCATAAGTTCTTCTACACCGAAAGGTTTGGTGAGGTAGTCGTCGGCACCGGCATCGAGGGCGGCAACTTTCTCTGGTTCTGTATCGTGCGCCGAGAGAATGATGATGGGCATGTCGGCCCACTCGCGCAGGCGCTGGCAAACTTCGATGCCGCTCATGTCGGGCAGGCCGAGATCGAGGATGATGACATCCGGTTGAACAGCCGCCGCCAGGGCCAGCCCTTCTTCTCCATTGCGGGCGGTCGTTACCTGGTACTGATGCTGTCCCAGAATAGTACGCAGGGCGCGCAGGATTTGCTGTTCATCATCGATGACCAGAATGTGGGGCGCGGTGCCGCTCATTCGCTCTCCTCATCATCGGGCAAGTTTGCCAGTGGGATGCGTTGCAGAGAAGGAATGGTGAAAGAAAACGCCACCCCATCGGCGAGGTTTTCGGCATGAATGGTTCCCCCGTGGGCTTCGACAATACCTTTGCAGATCGAAAGCCCCAACCCGGTACCCCGCTGGTTTTCCATGCCGGGGATGGTGTAAAACTTGTCAAAGATGTGTTCCAGGTGTTCTTCCGGGATGTGCGGCCCGCGGTTTTTTACCTGCACCTTCAGGCTTTCTCCTTCTACAACCGCGCTGATGGTGATGGGGGTGTAGGGCGGAGCAAATTTAAGGCTGTTGCGCACCAGGTTGAGCACCACCTGCTCCATGAGCACCGAATCTACCGAGACGAGGGGAAGGTCTTCTGAAACGTTTACTTCCAGCACCCGTTCTCCTACCGAACGCCGCAGGCGGCGGAGGGCGGTATCCACAATTTCGGCCATCGAATTCCACTGGCGCTGGAGCTTCAGTGCTCCGGCTTCGAGCCGCGACATGTTAAGCAGATTACCGACGAGCTGCGTGAGATGTTCAATTTCTTCAAGAAGGATTTCCTGTAATTCCTGCCGGGCGGCAGGCTCCAGGGCTACGGATGGATCGAACAGGCTGGTAGCCGCGGCCTGGATGGATGCCAGCGGAGTGCGCAGTTCGTGTGAGACCGAAGAGAGGATGGCGGTTTTGAGACGGTCGCTTTCTTCCAGAACCCGGCTGCGCGTCTCAATTTCGGCCAGGATGGCGCGCTCCAGCGCCAGTGCGCCCTGACTGGCGTAGGTTTGGAGCAGGCGGTCTTCTTCCAGGGTGAACACCCCTGAATGGC
>CAZDPQ010000168.1:0-5336 GCA_964507305.1 uncultured Oscillospiraceae bacterium | reverse complement strand
CGTATGAAGTCTGGAGCGGATGCCTGTATGCCTACAACATGTGCCTGGCCTATGACCTGACCGGCAGCGAAGAGTATCTTACGGAAGCGGAAACCGCGCTGGACAAGCTATTCAACGGCATGGACTTTTATGTCAACAGCCTGAAAGAGAAAAAATACACCGATCCGTACGAATTTCCGATCAACGAGGTCAGCACCGCTCCGTGGGGGGTGGCGGCAGCCCAGCGGCTGTACGGGATCACGGGAGACGCGAAATTCCTGACCTATTCGGATGCCATCCGCAATGTCACGCTGCGCATGATGAACTGGTTCGAGAGCGCACTGGCGGACGATCCGGTCGACCGCAACGTCGGGAGCATCGCCTTTTTCCACGCGTTTTCCGTCACGGACACCACCTGCCCGTGGGAAAGCATCATGACCTATCTGCCGATGCTGACGGAGCTGAAAAATCCTGACAAAGACCCTTCGCAGGTCCTCCTGAAAAGCTACAATCTTTTCCGAATCAACGCATTCCGTTTCTCCGGAGCTTCCTGGGATCCGGCCGTGGTCGAATCAGCCAAGAATTACCAGAAGGCCGTTTCCGCCTATTATGTGCCTGAGAATTACTACAGCGCGGAATCGCCGACCATGCCGGGACTTTTCGGAGCCAACAGCTACATGTCGAATACGCTGCTGTATGCCTATCTGATGTATGAGGGCTACGCGGAGGCCGACAACAGGGACATGATGGTCCTGAACCTTGACATCGCGGATTCGGCCTTCCGGATGGCCAACGGGCTGGAACGGAATTTCCTCGTGCTGAACCCGCTCGACGCGCGCAGAAAATTCTCCGTCAGGTTCAAGGATCTGGAGGACAGTAGCAAATACCGGCTGACCCTGACAGCCGAGGACGGGAAGAAGACCGAAAAAGCCCTTTCGGGCAAAGACCTGATGAACGGATACGCTGTCACGCTCGACCCCATGGAGTATCTGCGGATGTCCGTCGTACCGGACGACCGGACCGTATCGGACACCGCCGCCGGAATCCGCGCGGCGCAGGTCCGCCTGATGGAATGGTACGCCGCCATGCAGACGATTGCGTGGAATGTCGGGACGGAAGGGCTGGAAGAGCAGAAAGCTGAATACGAAGCGGCGCTTGCGTTGTACAGGGACGGGAAATACGCGGAATGCGCCGCGAAGGCCGAGCCGTGGCTTGCGGGAAGCACGGACTGAAATGTCCGGCGGAACGAACGCAGGCCGGGCAGCCATCTTATGACAAAGGAAGCAGGGGGGTGAGGCGGCTGACCGGAATCAGACGAACCGATACGACGATATCCTGTAGAACAACAGAGAATGGCAGAAGTAAAGAAAAGAAGAAAGAAAAAGAGGGAGGAACATCATGAAAAAACTGGTAACCATTGCAGCAGCCATCGCGGTGCTGGCGTCCCTTTCCGTTTTCGCGGCTCCCGGAGTATCCGCGGCGACGACGGGCTATTGGATCGACCGCGCCGGCGATGAACTCAACGAACCCTACGAAGAGGCCAAGGACGATATGTTCGAACCGATCCCCGGTTCGATCACAAGTTCGGGCGCCTTCGGGATCGCCGGCGCTACATTCTCAAAGCCGATCGGCAAAACTGCGTTCAAGGTTTCTTTTGACCTGGACTGGGTCTCGCCGAAGCGATTCTCGGACGCTGCGGATTCCACCAAAATCATCAACTATTTCATCTATGTCAACTTCACGTACACAGGACCCAATGAAATGGAACCCTGGGGCGGATTCTCCGCTCCCGGCCCCTGGGAAACCTGGTCGGACGGCAACTTTGTCATTTACGCGAACAAGGTGGGCGTCTGGCCTGTCGGCTCCGAGCAGCTGTCTTCCGGGGGAAGCCCCATCACCACGGCAATCACGAATATCGCGGAAGGCGTCATGGATCTCCCGCATCAGGGCACGATCACAGTCACCCTGGAACTGAAGAACAACATCGTGACCCTCAACCTGAAGGCGGAAGACGGGACGGATCTGGGAACCGCCAGTGAGACCTATGTGACCGGCTTCTTCAATTCATCCAAGAGCCGCTATTTCGCGATCACCCATTTCAACGGCGCGTTCGTGTTCGACATCACCAATTTCAAGATCATCTCCAGCGACATCCCTGACAGCGTAGGCGCGACGGCGACTTCGCGTCCGGCCGTGACATCCAGCCAGGCCTCCTCGGCGCCCGCTTCTTCTGCAGCCGCATCCTCCGCGCCCGCCTCTTCCGCGGCAGCGTCTTCCGCCGCCGGGGAATCGGGCGTCGCTTCGACGGACGGATCCGCGGTCAGCGAAGAAAGCATCGTCTCGGAAGAGTCTGGGATTTCGGAAAACGGATCCTCTGAAGAAGCCTCGGAGACCGCGTCCTCCGAAACGGAAGAAGATACCGGAAAACCGAACAATACCCTCGCGATCATCCTGATCGTGGCCGCTGTCGTGATCCTCGCGGGAGCCGGAACCTTTTATTTCATCCGGAAAAGAAAGGCGTAAGCATCTGTCCCGAAGGGCAGGCTTAAATAAATGAAAGAAAGCAGGTAAGAAAATGAACGGTAAGAAAATGCTGACAACTTGTCTCATCCTCGCGTTTCTGCTGGCATTTGCAATCGCTCCGTCGACCAGCGCCGCGATGACAGGTGCGTGGACGCATCGCTACGATTCCACGGGCGGGGCTCCGCTCCAGGAAATCTACGGGCTGAGCACCATGAACAACGCGGAAGGGCCGAATGTATCCGGAAGCGGCGCAGCGGCATTCGCAACGGTCCCCATCGGGAAAGAAAGCTTCAAGATCTCGTTCAATGTGATCTGGAATCCGGAAAACCTCGACGAGGGCGAGAGCGGCTATCTGGACAACTTCCTGGACATCTGGTTTTCGGACTCGGCCTCCTTCCCGGAAGACGCGACTCCGCCCTTCGTCCATGACACCGGCGTCGTCCCGCTTCAGTTCCGCATCACGAACCGCCATACACAGGCCGTCAAAGCGGCATCCTATGCCGACACCATCGCTATCGGGATCGCCGATTACGGCGGAAAGACCCTGAAAACCATCAACAGCCAGTCGATCTCCAAATTCTATATCGAACTGTCCCAGACGCAGGAACAGACGGATCTGCTCCGCCTGTGGATGGACGATGCCGGCACCGAGCGCGGCGTCTGTTCATTCGATATCGGAGAGGATGTCTTCAACGCGGCAACGACCCAGTACCTCCATATCGGACAATTCGGCTCCCCGTATTTCACCGTCTATAACGTCAAAATCGAATCCAGCGACATCACCGACTCCGTCGGCAAGACCCTTGACAGCTGGTTACATCTGGCCGGCGTCGAGCCTCTGCGCGAAGTGACCGGACTGACAAGCACGGACTACACCGGCGCGACCATGGTTTCCTGGGGGACGGCAGCTGCGTTTTCGTCCGTTCCTCTCGGAAAGGAAAGCTTCAAGGCATCCTTTGACCTGACCTGGTACACGACCAATCTGAACGAAGGCGAAGGCGGCTACCTGGACAATTTCCTTGGCCTCTATATTGCCGACGCGGCCACATTCCCGGCCGTCGCCAATGATCAGCCTTATGTGACCGGGATCCCGCAGGCATTCCGCTTCGCGAACCGACATCTGCAGGCTGTGACGACAGGCGAAGCCATCGCGACACCTTCCGCGGGCATCGTGGATTTCGGCGGCGTGCAGCTCTTTGACCAGGAAATGTGCACGAGCACCTTCTATCTCGAGCTGGCCGACAATGTCCTGACCCTCTGGATGCAGGACGGCGAGACGGTGCGCGGCTCGATCGCCCTGACTTATCAGGCAGGGTCATTTGATGCCTCCACTCCGCAGTACCTGTGCTTCGCCCAGTACAACAACCCGAAGATGATGATCAAAAACCTGATCGTCTACGAAAGCGACATCCCGGAATCCGTGACAACGTTCAGCGTCGAGACGTATGCCGCTCCGACGGCAGCCCCGACCGACGAGCCTACCCAGGCTCCGACAGAAGCCCCGACGCAGGGCGCGACAAGCAGCGAAGAAGAAAATCCGCAGACCGGCGCTCCATCCGCGCTTGGCGAAGCTCTTCTGATGCTTGCGGCTCTTGTGCTGATTTCGTCCGTCCTGACTCTGCGGACCCGCAGAAACCGGGCCTGAACGACCATCCGCATCCTATCCCCGCGCAAGGCGCGGTTCTCCGGATCTGTCAGAGGATCCCGGACCGTGCCCCGCGCCGGGGAACACCGCCGAAAGGGACTGTCTCTCCGGAGGCAGTCCCTTTCCGGCATTTTTCCCTGAAAAACAGAGAGGAGCAGGATCATGGATCGACCTCATATGAAAAACTGGTTTCTGACATCGAAATACGGACTGTACGTCACCTGGGCGTTCGAAGGGCCGCGCGGAGCGTGCGGCTGCTTCCCGGACGGAAGGGTGCCCGGATCTTTCGAGGAGCTTGCGGATGGGTTCGACGCCGTGCGGTTCGCGGACGACTGCGCACGATTCGGCGTGCAGTACGTGAATTTCACGGCATATCATGCCCATATGAATGTTCTGTTCCCGAGCAGCACCCTGGATCGGCATATCCAGGGCCATACGATCCGCCGGGACATCATCCGCGAGCTGATCGACGCGCTCCATTCCCGCGGCATCCGGCTGCAGCTGTACATTCACGCCACGATCGGCGATTCCATGACAGAAGAGGAGCGGCAGGCCCTTGGCTGGTATGACGGGAACGACGGCTACCGGAGATGGAATGATTTTATCAACGAATTTTTCGGGGAATTGGTAAACCGGTATGGAACCGATATCGATTCCTATTATCTCGATATGATTTTCCATGAGCCGTTTCTCGAAATGATCGACCGCCCGAGGCTGCTCCGCACCCTCACAAGCCGCGACCCCGGCGTGGTCGTGGTCGGGAACGGGCAGGCCAACGACAGCGTGCATTACGGTTCGCGGGAAGACGCCATGGTCCTGTTCGGCAGCCCCGACGAGCGGCCCGCATATCCGACCCAGACCGTCGTATGCCTGACCGGGACCTGGTGGTCCATCCATCCGTCCGACGCGCCTTCCGCCGTACGATACAGCGCGGAACACCTGTTCCGCTATCTGGTGCTGACCGCTTCGGCCAACGCCGAAGGAGGCGGACTCGCCATCGGCGCTTCCCCCTATGTCACGATGGGATACGAACCCGGCGTCCGCGAAACACTGACTGCGCTCGGCGACCTGGTCCGACCCGTTTCAGGATCCATTCTGGACACCGTCCCGAGCGGCGCCTACGTCACCCCGGCCGGCGCGCGGATCCCGGACCTGCCCGGCGGCTGCGCCGCGACCAGGTCTCCGGACG